>CANHTV010000038.1 GCA_947463285.1 Verrucomicrobiaceae bacterium
AAGCAGGTATTCTAGAAGACCCATGGTTTAACGCAGGCGACGTCAAATACCGCGACTACTTCACCACACTTTCCGTGTTCCCTGAAGATGCCCCAGACAAGCCGGAGTATATCGTATTAGACTTTGACATGGGTAACTGCGTAGCTGTGAACAGCAAACCAATGACTCCGCTCCAAGTCATGAAAACTCTGAATAAACTCGGTGGCAAACATGGGGTGGGCCGCGTGGACATGGTTGAGAACCGTTTCGTAGGTATGAAAAGCCGTGGCGTCTACGAGACTCCAGGTGGTGCCATTTTGCACTTTGCCCATCGCCAGATTGAGAGCCTTACAATGGATCGCGAAGTCATGCATCTGCGTGACAGCCTGATTCCAGAATATGCCAAACTTGTTTACAACGGTTTCTGGTATGCGCCAGAAAGACTCGCACTCCAAGCACTGGTAACTGAAAGTCAAAAAAATGTTTCAGGCACTGTGAGAGTGAAACTATACAAAGGCGGAATACATGCTGCTGGACGTCAATCACAGTTCAGCATGTATAATCCGCACATTGCGACCATGGAAGCGGATCCAACAAAAGCTTACAATCAGGATGACGCTACTGGCTTTATTCGACTGAATGGACTGCGGCTGCGTGTGAACTCCCAGGTCAATGGAACCAAAAATCTCGGATGGTAAACCTAAACCATCACAAGGTGTATTCTTAGGAGCACATTAAAAAAAGGGTGTTTGGAATTACTCCAAACACCCTTTTTCATTGTTTTTTAAAGCTAGTTAACGAGCTAAAGCTGCAGCATCCAAAGTATTATAGGAGGACATAAATGACGCCGCATCATTGGTAGAGGTTTCTTCCATGGCATAAGCAATTTGTGACTGCAATTCATCGCGAAGACGGCTGACCAGATCCAACCCTTTCGATGTGACACGAACCATAACTTTACGACGATCATCAATAGCGTGCGTGCGCTCCATGTATCCCAGTTTCTCTAAACGATCAACAAGGCCTGTTGCTGCAGCAGTTGAATGCCCCATTTTACGAGCAATATCAGTCATCGTTAGCTCCTTCGAAGAAGCCAAATAACTGAGAAGGAAAAACTGAGCGAAAGAAATGTTATCTCGGTTTAACTCCCGTGAGAGATTCAGCAAAAACTCACGCTGGCTGTAAAGGATAAAATCTGCCAACTTGGCATGGTCTTTGGACTGAGAGTTTTCTAGAAGATTTGATGGCATGGCCGGAAGCGTTATGGTTATCGAGAATTTTCAGGATACAGGGAAGTATACGAAGATAAATAAATAAGATCAAGCTAAATCCATATTATTCATAATTTATACTATCCCACAATCAATAAACTCTCAAAGGCGAGAATTCAATTGGGATTTATTATCAACCATGACGAGACTAAAGGCAACTTTTTTCAACTCATCGCAACAGAGTTAATCAATCCAACCGATTAAAAAAGGAGCCAAGCCTAATTGTTAGGAGCTTGTAAATCGACTACCAGTCGGACACGCGCCTTAACGTAAGACGATAAATTGATCTTAGAAAAACACACAATCTCCTCTTAGACAGATCAAAAATACCTATCACATGACGAGTTGTAATTTTTATCACACACAATCATTGGCTTTCGTTGCCTGTAATGGTGAGTCATTTTAAGCCAACAAAACGCGCTCGACACCATCTAGGAAGGGCTAAGCAACATGTATTCAAGCAGTTCGAGAATTACTGTAATGGTGGAAAAAATTGGCACGCCAAAGTGGTTGCAGAAGTATTTTTGTCTTCTATCATCATCCCCTCACCGCATTACCCCGTGGTGTAATGGTAACACAGGAGATTTTGATTCTCTCGTTTAAGGTTCGAGTCCTTACGGGGTAACCACTTAAGCCCAATGAGGCTGGAGCAATCAGAGGTGAGTTTGCTTTTTCCATGACTCGTTTCCGTCCTTGCATTGATCTCCACTCCGGCCAGGTAAAGCAGATCGTAGGTTCCACTTTGAGCGATACAGAAGCAGGCTTAAAAACCAATTTCGTGAGTGATCGAGAGGCGGCTTGGTATGGCGAACTTTACGGCAACGACGCACTGACTGGTGGTCATGTGATCATGCTGGGCCCCAATAACGAAGCAGCCGCAAAGTCAGCGCTAGGTGCTTTTCCCGGTGGCCTACAGCTCGGTGGCGGCATTCGTCCCTGCAACGCAGAGGAGTATCTTGCAGCTGGGGCGAGTCATGTAATCGTGACGAGTTATCTCTTCGAAACCGACGGTACGTTTTCCCAATCCAGGCTGGACAAGATTGTCGCCGCTGCGGGCAAGAACCGTCTGGTCATCGACCTGAGTTGCAAAGCAACGCCGACAGGCTGGACCGTGGCGATGAATCGCTGGCAGACACTGACGGATCTTCATGTCACCCCCGAGACGCTGCGTCAACTGGCTGAGCATTGTGCCGAGTTTTTAATCCATGCCGTGGATGTCGAGGGCAAGTGTGAAGGCATCGACGAGGCTCTGGTGGCTTTTCTCGGTGAGCACAGCCCGATCCCAATGACTTATGCGGGCGGTATTCACCGCTTGGAGGATCTGCAACGCATCCAGCAGCTCAGTGATGGACGTGTTGACGGCACCGTTGGCAGCGCGCTCGATCTTTTTGGTGGGACCGGAGTGCGCTACGCGGACTGCCTGGCGTTTAATCGCCGCTCAAATGCCATTGGCCTTCAGTAGCTCGGCCAACAGGCCGTGTGAGCGATAGAATTCAGCCTCGGCAAGTCCTGTTTCGATCAAGCCTGCGCGGATGCTAGCAGCATCGCTTTCGCCGAGAACATGCTGCTTGATGAGCGCGGTCTTTTTGGCCTGGATGTCGAGGAAAGCGGCATCAACGACTGGCGTGGCGAGGAATTTACCCTCCGCCTGTCCAGCCTTCAGCACGTCTTTAAAGGCGGCCCCAGATTTGGCGGCTTCAGCCTTGGCGGCATTGACGTCGGCGTACCAGTCGGCGGTGACAAAGCGGTAATAGTCGCGCATGGCCTGCTTATTGTAATGAATGATGAGGCTGCGACCATCGACCGGGACTGTGCTGGTGGCACGGAAGCTGTCGGCGTCGATGGTATCGACAAACAGCAAGTCTTCGCCATCAATGGCAAACTCCCACTTCAAGTCCCAAAGCTGGAGGCCGATCTCATCGAGCAGATCCTTCACAGCCCAAGCTCCGAGTAAGGCCATTTTGATGCTGCCGGTAAAATGCTGGGCGCTGAGGCCGGACATGAGCAGGGCTTCCTGCTTGGTGACGGCGCGGTCTTCCGGCTCGTACTTGCTGGTGAGGTCATAAATTGGCCGATCCAGCATCTGCCAGGCCTGCATGGGGCCGGTGAGGCCGAGCTCTTGCTCGAAAGCACGGCGCTCTTTGTCACTGAGGGACTCGTATTTTCGCAGGACGGAGCTGCCACTGGTGACACCGAAACGGACGATGTACTCCAGAGGCACAACGTAGGTGGTGTTTTGATGAAACTGGGCGTAATCAAAGACAAAATTGCCCATGACATTGCGCTGAGCGGGCTTCATCACCGGAAAGCGGCGGACGACGTTGTAGCAGCTGGGGCTAGTAGGCATTCCCTGCGTGATGATCTCGCCTGTCTGGGCATCCAACATGCCAACGTGATGAGTGAGCGCCCCGCTTTCGAGCATCGCAGGGAGAACTCCATCCATGAGCTGATCACACCATGTTTGGGGAATGGAATCCGCTTTCAACAACGCGGCCTGGACACGCTGCCAAGTCTGCGTCTGACCAAGCCTGGAATACATGGCATGGCGGAAAATGGCGCGATTAAGGTCGTTACCATCAATGGTGAAAATACTGCCCACATCGAAGACAGAACCCGCAGGTGTGGTCTCACAAACAATGTAACTAGGATGATCCGGCACGGCGTACAGATTCTGCACGGAGCCACGATAAACGGGCTCAGAAAGGGATGATAGGTCGATACGGGCAGGAAGATCTATGTTCATGTAGGAAGGCATTGTTTCGCCGTGCCAGACGAAGATTTCAATTTTTGAGTTCGCTTTTCTGGATGGAAAAGTGACAGCCCCAGCCTGAGCCCTTGAAAAAGCCATTGACCCAAGCAGGGCCTGTGGCAGTATCATTATCCCCACGCCCTGGCGAAAGCGACCTCCTGTCCCTCGTCAGCTCAACGTGGAAACCATCCTACACTCATGAAAGAACAAGGCCACCCAACGGTATACGAAACCTCCATTACCTGCACTTGCGGCACGGTTTACACGACAATGTCAACGGTCCAGAATCTTCGTATCGGTATCTGCTCTGCATGCCATCCGTTCTTCACTGGTGAACAACGCTTCATCGACACCGCTGGTCGTGTCGACAAATTCGCTCAGCGTTACGGCAGCATCCGTGCCCGCCGCGCAGCTCCGAAGCCAAGCGACGTTACTGCATAATTTCAGAAGACATTCCTTTACAGCATCGCGGAAATCCTTTGGGTTTCCGCGATGTTTGTTTTTGCAAACTGCCCCAGCCCTGCCAATCTCCGCGCTCTCATCATGGCCAGCTCTTCCTTGCTCATCTACCTCGACGGCAAACTCGTTCCTGAATCCGAAGCTAAAGTTTCAGTCTTCGACCACGGTCTCCTATACGGAGACGGCTGCTTTGAAGGCATCCGCATCTACAATGGCCGCGTCTTCCGCCTTACCGAGCATCTCGTGCGTCTGTATGAAAGCGCTCGCTCCATTCTTCTCACGATCCCAATCAGCATTGAGGAGATGGAAAAAGCCACCGTTGAAACAGTCGCGGCCAATAATCTGCGTGATGGCTATATCCGCCTCGTCATCACCCGCGGCGTCGGCTCGCTCGGCTTGAATCCCTATCAGTGCCCGAAGGCTGGAGTCATCATCATCGCCAGCGGAATCACCCTTTATCCTGCTGAGAAGTATGAGACCGGCCTCAATCTCATCACCTGCGCGACTCGCCGCCCAGCGACGGCTGCTTTGAGCCCACAGGTGAAAAGCCTGAACTATCTCAACAACATCATGGCCAAGATCGAGTGCATCCAGGCCGGATGTGAAGAGGGCATCATGCTCAATGAGCAAGGCTACGTGGCCGAATGCACAGGCGACAACGTTTTTATTATCAAGAATGGTCAGGTCTACACGCCAACCATCGCCAGCGGCGCTCTGAATGGAATCACCCGTATGGCAGTAATCGAAGTCATGCGTGAGATGGGCCTTCAGGTTCATGAAATCACCATGACCCGGCATGAGATTTACACCTCTGACGAGTGCTTCCTCACCGGCACGGCAGCTGAAGTGATTCCAGCGGTGCAATACGACCGCCGCCCCATCGGCGATGGTAAGCCCGGAAAGCTCACCGCAGAGATCATCAAGCGCTTCAAAATACTCGCCAACAGCACAGGCACGCCTGTTCCTTACGCTTGATCGACCACCTCGCTCACCTCGATGCAAGAGTATCACCGCCTTCTCCGCAAAGTCCTCGATCACGGTTCCTACCGCGAGGACCGTACTGGCACAGGCGCTTACTCGGTGTTTGGTGAGCAAAGTCGCTATGAACTGAGCGCTGGATTCCCAGTTGTTACCACCAAGAAACTGCATCTTCGCAGCATCATTCATGAGCTACTTTGGTTCTTGAAAGGTGACACAAATGTCGGCTATCTGCGTGAAAATAAAGTCACCATCTGGGACGAGTGGGCTGATGAAAACGGCGAACTCGGCCCCGTCTATGGAGCCCAATGGCGTCGCTGGCAGGGCACGCCCGAGGCAGAGCCCGTCGATCAGATCGCCAAGCTCATTCACGGCCTCAAAACCAATCCCTACAGCCGCCGTCACATCGTCAGTGCTTGGAACGTGCCTTACATCGACCAGATGGCGCTGCCGCCCTGCCACTGCCTGTTTCAGTTCTTCGTCGCCGAAGGCAAACTAAGCTGCCAGCTCTATCAACGTAGTGCTGACCTCTTTCTGGGCGTGCCATTTAACATCGCCAGCTACTCCTTGCTCGTTCTAATGGTCGCTCAAGTATGCGGCCTGCAACCTGGCGAGTTCGTCCACACCTTTGGTGACCTGCATCTTTACTCCAATCACATCGAGCAGGCAAGACTCCAGCTCACCCGCGAGCCACGCCCGCTGCCGGTCATGAAGCTAAACCCCGCAGTGAAGAATCTTTTCGATTTCAAATACGAAGACTTCTCCCTCGAAGGCTATGATCCGCATCCAGCCATCAAAGCAGAGATTGCCATCTGAAACAGCATAGAGAAAAACGGTGGAGACCTGTACCTGGCGTGCTAAGACTGGCGGTCCCATGAAAAACGTATCGTTTCAAATCATCTCCAAAGCAGTCATTACGGCCGCTTTTGCTCTGCTCGTCAGCAGCTGCGCCACCAAGAAATCTAGCGCTCGTTACTCACCATCCTTTGACCCACCAGCCAAAGCCGTGACGAATCCATCTGCCGTCAAAGTCAAGCTCAGCACCAGCGCGCAGCGCGTCTATGTGGTGCAGGGTAGCGAAGTATTGCTCGCCACCCCCTGCTCCGTGGGCACAGCCAGCACACCGACACCACACGGCACGTTTTCCATCTACAGCAAACAGGCCAACCGCCGCCGCCAAAGCTCCCCAGGAGCTGGTTATCCGATGACGTTCTGGATGGAATTCAAGACTGCGTACGGCATGCACTGGGGCTGGGTAAAGCCTTATCCTTGCACACACGGCTGCGTCCGCCTGCCAATCAAATCTGCCCAGAAAATTTTCAGCATGGTGCAGGTTGGAACACCTCTGATCATCGCCTCCAGCCATCCTGAAGACGCCACCATCGGCAAGACCCTGCCTGTGCTGGACGACAGCACTCTCGCTGACCCACCAGACTCCTACATGATGGGCAGCCAAGTCTTCACAGACGCGGCCAAGGGCAAAATCTACACCTACTAAACCTTACCTTCTCCCCTTCCCTGAAATGCCTGCCGCACCGTCATCACGTCGAGTCAATGTCCGCACCCCTGAAGTCATGGAGCGCGTTCAAGCGGAGGTGGAAACCCATTACCGCAGCGTCTTGGTTGAAGCCGTCAGGGCAAAAGGGAGCGTTTTAAATATTGGAAACACCACCGTGCGGCTAGCCCGCGATTTCGGCTTCTGTTATGGAGTCGAGCGCGCCATTGATCTGGCCTATGCCGCACGGCGTGTGTTCTCTGACCGCCGAGTCTTTCTACTCGGTGAGATCATCCACAATCCTGAGGTCAACCGTCAACTGACGGAGATGGGCATCGTCAGTATCCCCATCAGCCAGCAGGAAGAAAAAGTCGCTAAACTTAGCGCTGAAGACGTTGTCATCGTGCCAGCTTTCGGTGCTGAGACGAGACTGATGAAGCTCATTTCCTCCCGTGGCTGCATGGTGGTGGACACCACCTGTGGCGATGTGATGAGCGTCTGGAAGCGTGTGCGCAACTACGCCAAGACCAGCTTTACCTCCATCATTCATGGCAAGGCCAGCCATGAGGAAACCCGCGCCACTTCCTCCCGCGCCCTAGGTGATGACGGAAATGGTCATTACCTCGTCATCCTGACTCTGGCGGATGTCGATTATGTCTGTGACTACATTCGCCAAGGCGGAGACAAGGCCGCCTTTTATGAGCGCTTCAAAGGTGCTGATGCCTACTCAAACGGCTTCGATCCAGACATTCATCTTACACGCATCGGCGTGGCCAATCAGACAACGATGCTGAAGTCTGAGACCGAAGAAATCCAGCGCCGCCTCAAGAAAGCCATCGAAGATCGCGATGGTGTTGGCAGCCCCAATTTCCAAGTTTTCGACACCATCTGTGGCGCTACGCAAGAGCGGCAAGATTCCCTTTTTGGATTGCTTCAGCAGCCTCTAGACATCCTGCTCGTCGTCGGTGGTTACAACAGCTCCAACACCACCCACCTCGTCGAGATCGGCGAGCAGCAGCTGCCAACTTTTTTCATCCGCACGGCGGAATGCCTGACCTCCCTGGAGCAGATCGTGCATTTTGATCTGCATTTGAAAGCTGAAAAGACCAGCTACTCAGGAAAGCTCGCTGGTGAAGAGCCCATCACCATCGGCATCACAGCTGGAGCCTCCTGCCCGAACAATCTTATCGAAGACACCCTACTGCGCATCTTTGCCCTGCGTGGCATCACCTCAGATCAGGTCAAAGAAAGTGTCGGGCTGTAAGCGCCAGCCTTGCCAGTCCAGAAACAAGACCTAGGATCACCGCATGAGCCAGCCGACCAAGGTTAAGCGTCCCGCATCCATCACCGTGGAGGATTTTTTCAAGCACAACGAGAAAGCCCTCAAGCTGCGCTGCGTTGGCACAGACGTTGGTTTTTCACGCAAAATCTGGGAACCGTCTGTAAATCGTCCGGGACTCGCTCTGTCCGGTTTCTTCACCTACTTCGCCTACAAACGCATCCAGATCATCGGCAACTCCGAGCTGTCATTTTTAGAAGGCCTGGAGCCCAGATTGCGCGCCGCACGTTTTAGCCAGCTCTGCACCTGGGACATCCCCTGCCTCGTCGTGGCTCGTGGTCACCGTCTCGATGACGAACTCGTCCAGATCGCCAATGAAGCGGGCATTTCCGTGTTCCAGACGAACATCGTCACCATGAAGTTCCTGAATGCTGCGACGATCAAGCTCGAAACAGCCTTTGCTCCGACCATGATGGTGCATGGCTGCTTGGTGGACGTACAGGGCATCGGCGTCCTCATCCAGGGAAGCAGTGGCAGCGGGAAAAGTGAAAGCGTCATCGGCCTCCTGCAGCGCGGAGCCAGCCTCGTTGCTGATGATGCCGTGCGTCTACGCCTCATCGAGGATCGCGAGATCATCGGCACAGCTCCCGACATGACCCGAGACATGATCGAAATCCGAGGCCTCGGCATTCTCAATGTCGCAGCCCTCTTTGGAGTAGGCTCCGTGCGCATGAGCAAACGCCTGGACCTCCTCGTGAATCTCGTTCACCTCAAAGACGCTGAAGACCTCGAACGCGTTGGCACCGCCTGCATCACGCACGACCTCATGGGCCTAAGCATCCCCAAGGTGGACATCCCCGTCGCGCCTGGACGCGATGTCGCTGGCCTCATCGAACTCGCAGCCTTGAACTACAAACTTCGCGCCTTTGGTTACAACAGTGCCGTAGAGTTTGATCAAAGGTTGTTGAAAAAGATGGCAGACGATCAATTAGGTTAGTACAGTCAGAAAAGCTTCACTCGAATGACGATCAACAAAGAACTCACGATCCGCAATAAAATGGGCATGCACGCCCGTCCGGCCGCGCAGTTCGTTAAACGCGCCAGCAAATACAAGTGCGACATCTGGGTGGAGAAAGATGACGAGCCCGTGAATGGCAAAAGCATCATGGGCCTCATGATGCTGGCCGCCGGTCGTGGTGAAACCATCAAACTCACCACTGAAGGCACCGACGCCGAGGCCGCGATGGCAGATCTCGAAGACCTCGTCAACACCGGTTTTGGAGACGTGGAGTAAAACCATTTTTTTATCACTGCGTCTGCGACATACCGTTCAGGTGCTCAAAATCATTCGGCATCAGCACCTGGGCTGAATAGTTTCGCCAACAATCGGGCCAGGCGACTTCTTTAACATGACCAACTGAAGCGTCAATGGAATCGAGACTCGGCTCGAACTTGCTTTTAAGCCGTGGTGCTGCGACACACGAAGACGAATGTCCGCCCCCAAAAACGATCCTGATTCCCATTACAATTTACGTCGTGGTGCGGGCTGGATGCTAGGCTCTCTGGTAGGATTTACGATGATGGCACTGTTGGTGAAGTATCTGGGCAGCGAGCGAGGTGTCAGTGGCTGGTGGGCACTGCTATTTCGCGCCATTGTGGGAGTGATCGTCGTCGGGGGGCTCTACCTGCCAGCCGGCCAAGTAAGCTTTTGGCGAGCTGCCACTGGCTGGATGCTCGTTTCACGAGGAGTACTGGGGGCCCTGGGCACAGCGGCCTATTACCTGACACTACCAAAGCTTGGCGCAGGCAAGGCGACGCTCATCGGCAACACCTGGGTGATCTGGGCAGCACTGCTGGCTGTACCGATGCTTGGGGAGCTACTGACCTGGAGGAAAGTCGCCGGCATGCTACTGGCCGTGTTTGGCATCGCGCTGATCACTGGGCTGCAAGGTGGTGACATCAGTGTCTTTGGCCGCTATGAACTCATTGCTATAGGAGGTGCGCTGGTGGCGGCGGCCGTCGTGGTAGTGATCCGCCAGCTGACACGCACGGAGAGCAGCGGAACCATCTTTGCCAGCCAGTGTCTTTACACCGGGCTGCTGGCTTTGCCGATGTGTGGGTTTTACTCCTGGCCCGGGTGGCTGGATCTGGCACTGCTGACTCTGGCTGGCGTCATGGCCGCCTGGGGCCAACTGGGGATGACGGAGGGTTTCCGTTACCTGCCCGTCAGTATCGGTGGTGCCTTTCAAATCTTGCTCCCTCTTTGCATCACACTCTGTGGCTGCATGCTGTTTGGTGAGACTTTTACTCTGATACAGATCGCAGGGGCGGCGCTCATCCTCACAGGCTGCTACGGGGTGGTGATGCCTTCGCGACGGTCTCCCTAGATGCGCAGACCAAAGCACGTAGCGCGAAAAGAAAATGAAAGGTCGAAGATGGCAGAAGGCACGATCAAATTCCATAAAACAAACAGGCTTATCCGCCAGCTTCCGCACAGACGTAAGCACTCCCATTTTCCATGACTCCATTGTGTAAGCGCTGCTACAGGTGG
Organism: Verrucomicrobiaceae bacterium; assembly: GCA_947463285.1. Classification (GTDB taxonomy): domain Bacteria; phylum Verrucomicrobiota; class Verrucomicrobiia; order Verrucomicrobiales; family Verrucomicrobiaceae; genus Prosthecobacter. The sequence goes on from CANHTV010000038.1 coordinate 10,762, forward strand.
GAGTTGTCGAAACATCTCGACAAACCGGCCCGTTTTCGTTTCTCCTCAAATCCCTGCATGAAATCACTGTCCCTCCTTGCTCTCATCCTCGCTGCCTCCTTTGCTCACGCTGAAAACTGGCCAAACTGGCGTGGCCCGAATCAAGATGGTTCCAGCCCGGAAAAAAACCTCCCGGCGAAGTTCAGCAAGACAGAAGGCGTGAAGTGGGCGGTCGATGTGCCTGCAGTGTCTGCTTCTGTGCCCGTCGTCTGGGGTGACAAAGTTTTCCTCACCGCGCCGATCCAGGACAAACAACAGCTCGTCGGTCTGTGCTACGACGCCAAAACAGGCAAGGAACTCTGGCGCAAGGTCGTCTCCGAAGGCGGCCTGCAATGGGATAACAAGAGCAATCTGGCCAGCCCCTCCCCTGTGACCGATGGCGAGCGTGTTGTCTTCCTCTTTGCGGATGCCGTGGCGGCTTCCTTTGATCTCGCCGGCAATCTTCAGTGGAAGCGCGACTTCAAGGAAACTCATGGTGCCTTCGCCACCCAGTGGACCTATGGTAGCAGCCCGGTGCTCGATGGCGGCAAGCTCTACATCCAGGTGTTGCAGCGCAATGAAACCTTCGTCTTCCAAGGCTTCGATAAAGGCACGCCAGGAAAGGACATGAGCAGCTACATCCTGGCCGTCGATCCAGCCACGGGTAAAGATCTCTGGAAACACATCCGCCCCACCCACTCACAGGTGGAGTCGCTGGAGTCCTTCTCCACACCGGTCTTCTGCGACCACGCAGGCAAGCGCGTCATGCTCATCTCGGGTGGTGATACCTTGACACTGCACGATGCTGCCTCCGGCGCTGAATACAGCCGCATCGCCACCTGGAATCCCCTTGGCGAAAGTTATAACAAATTTTACCGTCTCGTCCCCTCCCCCGTCGTCGGTGATGGCGTGGCCCTGGCCTGCGCCCCGAAAAAATCCCCCGTCTTCGCCTTGTCACTCGACAGCAAGGGCAAGGACGTCGCCCCGCTCTGGAGCAGTGATTCCAAAATCGTCTCCAGCGATGTCTCCACGCCTGCTTATTATGAAGGCAGCTTTTACGTGCTGGATAGCGACCGCCGGACCATCAGCCGCGTCGAGCCCAAAACCGGCAAAGTCCTCTGGACGGGCGACACTGGCAGCAAATCCAAATTCGAAGGCAGCCCGACCGTGGCCGATGGCAAAATCTACGCCACCAACTTCTGGGGCGATGTGTATGTCGTGAAAGCAGGCGGCGATAGCTTCGAGCTGCTCTCCGTCAATGAGATGGGCAACGGCACCAAGCCCAATGGCGACGCCGCCAGCTGCCGCAGCAGCATCGCCGTCTCCGGTGGCTGCCTGTTTGTCCGCACCCAGGACAAGCTCTACTGCATCGGCCAGTAAGTCACTTCACGCCCTTCCCTTCCCCCTCTTATGCGCCTCCTTTTCTCCACCCTCTGCCTCCTCAGTTTCGCCGCTCAGGCCGTCACACCGGATGGCAAACACAAGCTCGTGCTCATCGCTGGCAAGCCCTCCCACCCCCCGGGAATGCATGAGTTCAAAGCCGGAACCACCCTGCTGCAAAAATGCCTCACCCAAATCCCGAACCTCGTGGTGGATCGCCACGAAATGGGCTGGGTCAAAGATGAAGCCACCTTTGCCGATGCAGATGCCGTGGTGATTTATGCCGATGGTGGCAAAGGCCATCCCGCAGTGCAGGAAAATCATCTGGCCACGATTCGGGGACTGGTGGGCAAAGGCGTCGGTTTTGGGGTCATGCACTACGGCGTCGAGGTCGTGCCCGAGCTCGGCGGTGCCGAATTCAAGGAATGGCTCGGCGGGCATTACGAGAACAGCTTTTCCTGCAATCCTATCTGGGAGCCTGAGTTCAAGAGCTTCCCGGCCCACCCAATCACCCAAGGCGTGAAGCCGTTTCAGATCTCGGACGAATGGTACATCAACATGCGTTTCCGCTCGGCTTTCAAAGACGGCATCGTCGCCGCTGAAGATGCCGGCATGAAGTTCGTGCCCATCCTCGTGGCCGTGCCGCCAGATGCCACCCGCGACGGCCCCTATGTTTACCCCAAAGGCCCCTACCCTCACATTCAGGCAGAAAAAGGCGCCCCCGAAGCCACTATGTGGGCCGTGGAGCGGGCGGATGGCGGACGCGGTTTCGGTTTCACCGGCGGACATTTCCATAAAAACTGGGGTAATGATGACTTCCGCAAAACCATCCTGAATGCCCTGCTCTGGATCAGCAAAGTGGAGGTGCCCGCCGATGGCGTCGCTTCAAGCGTGACCGCAGACGAGCTCTCCTCCAAACTGGACACCAAACCAGCGCCCAAGCCGAAAAAGACCGCGATGCTCACCCCACGTGTCTTCGAGCGCTGAGCTTGCATCACTCCACCTTCTCTGATTCACCATTGGTGATGCAGCAGGCAATGGCCTCGGAGGTTACCAGTAATCGCTGGCGGAGTGGAAATGCTGCATCCGCCAGCTGACGCTGCTCTTTTTCGTATTGAGCGCGGCCTTCAGGAGTTTCAATCAAGATTGGTTCATAACCGAGGTGTCGTAGGTCATAAGGGCTAGCTCGCATGTCTAGCTCACGCCCGGCACAGGCATGAGCAAAGCATTCACCGATCAGGTCTGAGCCGATCCAGGGCCAGAGCTTGGATGACCATTTATAGAGGTCCATATTCGCATGGAGGCAGCCCCCCTGCTCCATCTCTAGGCGCGTCTCTAAAACAGGTTGCCACTGATTCATCGGCAGGGCTCCGGGCGTGAAAAAACGATAGGCGTCGTAATGCGAGCAGCAGAGTACCTGGCTCTCAAGAAAGGCGGCGAGATCAGCCGCTGGCATTCTCAGTTCAAAGCCATGATGACGGATTTCTTCCGCCGTCTGCTGATAAACCATGGCCCACTCATGCAATCCGAAACAGCGAAAACGAGGCGGACGCTCCTGAATACTCCGGCATAAACGGCTGATCCAGCGGGCGAGGTCCTGTGTCTGCGGCCTCAAAGCTCTGACATCCAAGCGCAGGCACTGATCCTGCCGGATGATCGGAGCTGTCTGCAACCAAGGCATCGCGGCCAAGTCAGCCTCCTCAACAACGATCCAGACCCCAAGAGGAGGCAGCCATTGCTTGAGTTTGGCAGGAGAAAAATTGTAGTAAGTGAAAAGGAAATCATGAACCGGATGCTTTTCAGCACGGCTGCGTCTCTGGACAAAAGCATCAGCCAGATGAGCTACACGCTCCAAATTGGCAGCACGCCTTGGCTGCCACTCGTCAGTATTCCAGGAAGTCATTGGGATCAACGAGGGCTTTTTTTGACGATATCTAACCGAGGGTCACTGAGGTCCAACCGATACATGAGCTGATTATAATCATAGCGCGGAGTCGGCACGGGATTCCCGCTAAAGGTTTCTGCATAGGTGCCCTCGAAGTAGATGAGGCGACCGCCCTCTTGGTCAAAGAAGGAATGCTGACGTGGGTTGTAAAAAGTGTACCTAGGATGCGTGGCAATCTTTACCGCTTTCAGCCAAGGACCAGATGGCGTGGGTGCCTCGGCGTACCAAACCTCCCCCAGCAGTGAGGTGTCACCCTTATTTTGATTCGCAATCATGATCCAGCTTTTGCGATAGGCATTCCACTGAATGCTGGAGCGATGAATGAGCACAACCTTGCCCGTGAGCGCGTCTTTGAGCTGCATGAGAGCACGGTCAGTTGGCATTTTTTTGTCGGCTATCGCCTTCGCCTCGCGGTCCTGCGTGGCAGGAGGGAGCTTTTGTTGCCAGAGGTAATCCTGCTCAGTGTCTGACCAAGCCAGGGCCTGATAGGCACCAGGATTGAGGATGTCATCCAATTTTGCCGGGACGCGCGTCATGGCAAAGCCATCAGCGAAATAGTAAAAATCACCTTCGTCATTTTGGACACGGACTGCATTCCCCTCGGGGTGCTGCCAATCAAACTCGTCCCCGAGGATGGTCATGGGCACGAAACGACCGAGCTTTTCATCATATTCAGCGATGCCATGCTGCAGACGGGTTGAGAGATCTTTGAAGCGTCCGTAATGGGCAAGGAGGTGATCATGACCGACGGCATCAGGAGCCGTCAGCAAACCGAACAACCAGACTGGTCCAGGAGCTTCCATCGGCAGCATTGGGCGGATTTCGCCAGCCTCGGTGGTGAGGTATTCGAGATGCACCCCCTCAGCTGGAGATAGTCCGCCTTTTTCAGGTAAATCGGACCAAGCACAGGTGGTGTGAAAGTTTCCAAGCGGGTAGCCGACCTTGTTGGTATCTCCCCAAAGCCAAAATAACCGCCCAAGGAAGGGCACGGCCTGGACGCTATCCTGCCCGAGAGTCAGATTAAAATTTGGACGTGGCAGAGGGCACTCGTGGCCAAGGAGTTCAGAGTCACGATAGATCAGAT
>CANHTV010000039.1 GCA_947463285.1 Verrucomicrobiaceae bacterium
GGCGATGAAAATGAGGCCTCTCATGCCTGGCTGGAAGTCTTCCTGCCGCATTATGGCTGGAAAGCCTGGGACCCAACTCATGATCGTGAGGCCGATACTCGTTACATCAAACTCGCCAATGGCCGCGACTATGGCGACATCAAGCCCGTCAGTGGCAGCTTCCGTGGTCGTAGTACGCAGAACATGGAAGTCATCGTCCAAATCCGTCAGCTCAACTCACTTTCAGCATGATCACTCCGACTCAGATTCGTCTTTTCATCAAACCTGGCTGCCCTTGGTGCGATGAAGCCATCGAATGGCTCACTGGCCATGATATCTCGTTCGTCACCCTGGATGTCATTCGCGATGCCACGGCGCGTGCGGAGATGCTGGAGCTGACTCGTCAAACCAAGGCTCCCTGCATTGATGTCGATGGCAATTTGCTGGCTGACTTTGGTGCGGATGAGCTGGATGTCTGGTGGACGAAAATGGGCTTTGCCCTGCCGTGATTTAGAGATGCCTGGAAGACTCCTGCTGATCTGGTTGGCGGCTTGTCTGCTGTGTTCCTGCGCCACCGGGCGTTTGCAAAAAGTCCCTGCCAGCGTCCCACCTGTCACCAGCGCCGAGTTTGCGGCTGAGATGGCCCGCATCACAGGCGAGGCCTGGACTCTTGGTAATGACGTCCGCACCTTGCCGAATGGCGGCTACTTTATCCCAGCGATGCTGCGGGCCATTCGTGAGGCAAGGCAGACGATCAACTGGGAAAATTTCGTCTGTGTCGATAGCCAGCCGGTGGCCGATTTCAGCCAGGCCTTCATCGCCAAAGCTCGTGAGGGTGTGAAGGTCCAGGTGCTTCTGGATCATTACGGCTGCAACACCTACGGCATGCATCACGTTAAAGCCATGCGCGAGGCTGGTGTGAAGGTCCATTTTTACAGCCCTTGGAAGCTGCACAATCCCTTCCGCTACAATCACCGCACGCACCGCCGCATCCTCGTTGTCGATGGCCAGATCGGTTTCGTCGGCGGTGCTGGGCTGGCCTACGCCTGGGATGGTCATGCCGAGGACTCCCTGCGCTGGCGCGACACCATGTATGAGGCGCACGGCCCCGTCGTCCGGCAGCTTCAGCAGGCCTTTCAGGAAAACTGGCGTGAAGTCACCCGGGTGACCTTTGCCGGGCCAGAGTACTTCCCTGAAATCCCTGCAGCAGGAGCGCTCACGGCCCAGAGCGTGCTCGGCTCACCGGGGAAAAAGCCCGACACCATCGGCAGCAGCTTCTTGCTGGCCCTGCGGGCAGCGCGGCAGTCTATCCGCATTTCACATGCTTATTTCATCCCTAATAAACCCATCGAAAAAACTCTCTTTGAAGCTAGACGGCGTGGCGTGAAGGTGGAGATCCTCATTCCCGGTAAGCACACAGACATGCCCATCTGTCTTTCCGTTACTCAACCGCTTCTGTGTCGTCTCATGGCCGCTGGTGTTGATGTTTATGAGTTTGAGCCCTGTATGATGCATGGCAAGCTCGTCGTCATTGATGATCATCTCAGTATCATTGGTTCGGGGAATCTGGATCAGCGCTCCTTTTTCATCAATGATGAGAACAATCTGCTCGTCTCCAGCGCCACCTTTGCCCGTGAGCAGATCCGGATGAATGAGCGTGACAAGGCCCGCTCTCGCCGCCTGAACCCGGCAGATTTGCAACTGCCCCTGTTCCGCCGAGTGCAGGGCTTTCTAGGACGCTGCGTGCAGCATCAACTTTGAGCCCGTGCCATTTGTCTCAGCGCGTTCTTTGTGCCAAGTAAACCCATGAAGATTCTTGCCGCCATGTCTGGAGGAGTGGACAGCAGCGTCGCCACCGCGCTGCTCGTCCGGGAGGGGCATGAAGTCGTGGGGGCCTACATGAAAAACTGGATCAATGAGGAAGGCATCATCGGTCACTGCCCCTGGGAGGAGGACATCGTCGATGCCCGTGCCGTCGCGGATCAGCTCGGTATCGAGTTTCACGTCGTCAATCTCATGAAGGAATACCGTGAGCGCGTGGTGAAATACCTGCTGGAAGGTTATCAGGGCGGCATCACGCCAAACCCCGACGTCATGTGCAATCGCGAGATGAAATTTGGCGTGCTCTGGGATTGGGCTCGGGAACGTGGATTCGAGGGCATCGCCACCGGACACTATGCTCGTAAAGGGGATGCCCAGACCATCTTACGTGGTGCTGATGGTAACAAAGACCAGACTTATTTCCTCGCCATGATGCAGCCCGAGCAGGTGCGCATCGCCCACTTTCCCATCGGTCATCTTTTGAAGCCCGAACTGCGTGATGAGGCCCGCCGACTGAACCTCAAGACTGCCGATAAAAAAGACAGTCAGGGCATCTGCTTTATCGGGGAAGTGAAGATGGAAGATTTCCTCCGCACTTTTGTCGAAGATCGGCCTGGAAACATCGTCGATCTCGAAGGCCGCGTGCTCGGCCAGCATCGCGGACTGCACCTCTACACGCTCGGCCAGAGGAAAGGCATCGGCGTCGCCAGCAACCTCTACAAACAAGCCTACGTCGTCGTGGCCAAACGTCACGAAACGCGGGAGTTGGTCATTGCCATCGAGCGGCCAGATACGCCGCTGCTGTGGGCTCAGCGCTGTACGCTCACGGGCGTCTCCAGCACCTGGCAGCCGCTGGATCAGGCACGTCTTTTGAATGCTCAGCCGCGTTACCGCTGCCCTGCTGGACTAGCCGAATACCGTCCCTTAGGTGATGATCGTGCGGAGCTCATCTATCAGGAGCCTCAGCGTGCGCTCACCCCAGGCCAGATCTGTGCTCTCTATGATGGCGATCAGCTCCTGGGTGGAGCCATCTTTGAGACCATCAGCTACGAGGGATAATCAACACTGCGAAACCCGCTGAGCGCAGATTTAAGCTGCAACCGAATGCGTCTGACGACTGAGACTAAGCAGCCGCTGGGAGCGCAGGTTCTTCGTTGAAGTCCAGCTCCTTTTCGATGCGTAGATTATCCACGATGTAAGTCTGGCGGTCGGGGGTGTTCTTGCCCATGTAGAAGGTGAGCAGCTCCTTGATACTCTTGTGCTCAGGCATCATGACAGGCTCCAGGCGCATTTTGGGGCCGATGAAGTGCTTGAACTCATCCGGACTGATCTCACCGAGCCCTTTAAATCGGGTAATCTCAGAGTTCTTACCGCAGCGATGAATGGCACGCTGGCGCTCTTCATCACTGTAGCAGTAGAAGGTTTCCTTTTTGTTGCGCACACGGAAGAGCGGCGTCTGGAGAATGTGGACGTGGCCGGCACGGATCAGGTCGGGGAAGAACTGGAGGAAAAACGTGATCATCAACAGGCGGATGTGCATGCCATCGACATCCGCATCGGTGGCAAGGATGATCTTGCTGTAGCGCAACTCCTCGATGTTTTCATCGATCTGGAGGGCGTTGGCTAGGAGGTAAAATTCCTCGTTTTCATAGACGATCTTGCGGCTGAGTCCGAAGCAGTTCAGCGGCTTGCCTCGGAGTGAGAACACCGCCTGGGTCTCGACATCGCGGCTCTTGGTGATGCTGCCGGAGGCGCTGTCACCCTCGGTAATGAAGAGCGTGCTCTCATCACGGCGTTTGTCCTTGGTATCGAGATGGATGCGGCAGTCGCGCAGCTTTTTGTTATGCACCTTCGCCTTGCGGGCGGACTCACGGGCGGCTTTCTGGATGCCTGAGATCTCTTTACGTTCTTTCTCATTGGCCAGGATTTTGTCCTGGAGCGATTTGGCGGCGTCGGCGTTTTTATGGAGGTAGTTGTCCAGCTCTTTGACGACGGTGTTGATGATGTGGGAGCGCAGATTGCGGCCGTTGGGCTCCATGTGGGTGGAGCCGAGCTTGGTTTTGGTCTGGCTTTCAAAGATGGGCTCCTGAACCTTCACCGAAACGGCGGCGATGATGCCGGTGCGGACATCGCTGGGCTCAAACTGCTTTTTGTAAAACTCACGGCACTCCTGCACGATGGCTTCGCGGAAGGCGGCCATGTGCGTGCCGCCCTGGGTGGTGTGCTGGCCGTTGACGAAGGTGTAGAATTCCTCGCCATAGCCAGTGCCATGCGTGAAGGCGACCTCGACATCGGTGCCGTCGAGGTGGATCACTGGATACTGCGGTGCTTCTGTGAGCTTGGCCGCGATGAGATCCCGCAGGCCGTCTTTGGACTTAAAGGTCTCGCCATTGAGCTTCAGCGTCAGGCCGGGATTCAGCCAGGAGTAAAAGCGCAGCATCTCACGCACGTAGTCGATTTTGTAATGCAGATGAGGCGTAAAGCTTTCCGGATCTGGCCGGAAGGAGATGCGCGTGCCGTCAGCTTCCTCACAGGCCACAGGTTTGCCCATGTCATGCTTCACGATGCCCTGGCAGAACTCGATGGAGCGGGTCAGCTTTTCACGGTATGCCTGGATTTTGAAGAAAGTGCTCAGCGCATTGACCGCCTTGATACCGACGCCATTGAGCCCCACGGAGCGCTTGAAGACCTCGCTGTCATACTTGGCCCCCGTATTGATCTGTGCCGAGCATTCCAGCAGCTTGCCCAGAGGTACACCACGGCCGTAGTCGCGCACGGTGACCTGATGGTCCTCCGTGATCTCTACTTCGATGAGTTTACCAAAGCCCATCACATGCTCGTCGATGCAGTTGTCGATAACTTCCTTCAGCAGCACGTAGAGACCATCTTCAGGCTGGGAGCCATCGCCGAGCTTGCCGATGTACATGCCGGGACGCAGACGGATGTGCTCACGCCAGTCGAGGGACTTGATGCTGTCTTCGGTGTAGTTGTGGGTTGGGCTCGACATAGGACTGAAAGTTGAAAGTCTTCGGATAGAAGGGGAAGTGAGAGGAGTCAAACGAGGAGATTTTACGGAAAGCCGGGCAGGGGAGATGACCTGCATTTTTCGTTTCAGCTTCAACCTTTCAGTCTTATGGATACCCCCGTTTTTCTTTCATGGCTTCTTCTTCCATCCTCAGGGTCCAAAACGCCTGCTTTGTGCGCGGCGGCCGCCGTATTCTCGATGACATCTCCTGGTCCGTGGCTCAAGGCCAGCACTGGTGTGTACTGGGGCCGAATGGCTGCGGCAAGACCTCCCTGATCAATCTCATCACTGGCTATGAACCCGCCACGGATGGCGAGGTGCAGATCGGTGAGGAAACCTTCGGCAACAGTGACTGGCGTGAGGTGCGCAGGCGCGTCGGCCTCGTCACCAACACGCTCACGACCTACATCGAGCCAGGTGAGCCCGTACTGCATGTCATCGCCAGTGGTCGTGATGCAAAGCTGAACCTCTGGCAGCCACCTTCCTCCACGCTTAAAAAACAGGCTGCAGGTCTGCTAGCGGCCGCTGGGTGCGAGTATCTCAAGAAGTCCCTCTGGGGCGTGCTGTCTCAGGGTGAAAAGCAAAAGATCCTCATCTGCCGTGCCCTCATGGCCCGATTTGAGGTACTCATTCTCGATGAGCCTTGCGCCGGGCTTGATCCCGTGGCGCGTGAGCAGTTTCTCGCTTGGATGAGTGAGATCTCAACCTGGCCGGAATCACCTTCACTGGTCATGGTCACCCATCATGTGGAGGAGATCCTCCCCTGCGTCTCCCACATCTTCATGCTGCGCGGCGGTCGCGTTCTCATCCAGGGGGAGAAAAAAAGCGTGCTCAATAGCGCCACCCTCAGCACCCTCTATGGCGCAACAGTTAAGCTGAGTCAGAAAGCCGGTCGTTATGCGCTGACAGTCACGGTTTGACCGGTCATCGCTCAGGCTGTGTGGCGTCCGAGCATGATCTCCAGATTACGCTCCACAATGGCCCCCATAGACGCGCAACTGTCAAAGACATCACTGTGGTGATACTCTGCCAGCTCACTCGCCAGTTGTCGGACTTTTTCGATCGGCTCACGCGGGCTGGCTTTCATGCAGGTCAGCAGCGTCGTGATGCGTTGATGCTCGCTGATGTAACGACGCGCGATCAGGCTGCGCTCCTCTTCCTGGTACTGCTTCATCGTCGGCAGGTTCAGGTATTTTGAGCAGAGCCAGACCACTGGATTGTTCTCTTTGAAGAACTGCGGCAGATAGAGGCTGCGGCGTCCTTCATAGCTCTGCTGGTCAAAGTCGATGGCGCGCACGCGATACTGCACGTCTTCAAAATCGGGTGTGATGTCGATGACGTAGTTGTAGCTGCGCATGTCACCCAGCAGACGAATGAAGCAGCGCTCGCTGAATTTCACAAACTCCTTGGCGATTCGCACCTTGTTCACATCCGGACGCTCCAGATGATCGCGGATAAAAACATCCCCAGGCACCCCTGCGATATGCTCCTCCACCAGTGTCCCGCTGTGCGCCAAGTAGTTGATGCGGTTGGGTGAAAGTAGATGCTCCAGCTCCAGCCCATACACGCGCGAGGCATCCGCCGTTTTGACGTAAAAATGGTCGTAGTTGTCGTTATACTGATTCACCACACGCACCCGAAAAGGCCGCGAATTGCCAAACTCGCAGTAGTCTACCCGCTCGACAAAAAGATGCGGCACCGCTTGCAGATCCCCCGTGCGCAGCAGGGAGTAAATGCTCGTCAGCCGCGGGTACAGATCTTTTTGCACCTCGCGTGGGTACAGCACGCTGGACCAGTGGGTGGGATTTCCCTCCTTGTCATCCAGCGGGTAGCTCTCCGTGAAGTTACGCAGATCCTGATAAGTCGCGGGTAGGGAAAAGCGACGACCAAACTGGTCGAGGTAAATTTCCAATTCCTCCGTGATTGGGAGGAAGTCTTTCCGCTTCGTGATATGCGTGTCAGCCGACATGGGCTAGGCCTTATTGCCGAAGAAGCTGCTGAGGCCGCCCTGCATCACGCTAGCGACCACATTTTGCAGCTGATCCGAGCTGGGAGCCGCATTTTCGATGGCGCCATTCGGAGTGAGCTTGTCAACGATTTGGGGCAGAAACTGGGCCAGCAGCGGCATGATTGTATTCGTATCGAGACCGATCTTGCTGGCGACGTCTGAGATCGCCTCAGAGCCGAGGGCCTGCTTCAGCTGATCTGGCTGGATGGCTTTATTTGCCCCCGTGGAGACCCAGGAGGAGAAGGCATCGGCCAAACCGGCCTGATTGAATTTTTGCATCAGGCCTGGAAGACCACCGGCTTGATTCAACAGGCTAGAAAGAAGATCTGACTGAGTGTTGCCAGAACCGCCACCTCCGAGAAGGCTGCCAATAGCTTGTTTAGCGAGTGTGTCGAATAGTCCCATAGGTGGACTGATACTGGGAGAAGTCAGCCCCGTGTCAATCAGAGTCTCCATCAACTCCGATTACCCCATGGCTTACTCACGGGAAGCGCAGTAGAGTAGTAGAGTTTGAAGATGGAAAACAGTAGTTTGTAAATGAACGTGTCTTCATGATGATCATGCTCTTCGGATTGCTTCCGAGATCGCCTCTACCTTAAGTTGCGTCGTTAGACTGGTCCCCATGGGATGTGCATAACTCAGTTTCTTAGCTCGGTCTTTAGTCGTTACGCTAAAGTCTTTAGAGATAAACGCCAGCCAACCCCGTTTTTACGTTCACCATGAAACGATTCACCCTGCTCACCACGCTTATGTCCCTCTTCGTTGCCGCTTCCGTTTTTGCTGATGATAAAATCAAACACGTGGATGCTGCTGGTGCCGCAAAACTCGTCTCCGAAGGCAAGGTGACTGTGGTCGATGTTCGCACATCAGATGAATTCAACGAAGGTCACCTCAAAGATGCCAAAAACATCGACATGATGTCCAAGGACTTTGCGGCAAAACTCGGTGAACTTGATAAGTCCAAGCCAGTTCTCGTCCATTGTCAGGCTGGAGGCCGCAGCACTCGCGCCCTGCCTACCCTGGAAAAACTCGGTTTTACAAATATCACCCATCTTGATGGCGGCATGAATGACTGGGTTAAAGCGGGTCAGCCAGTGGTGAAGTGAGTCTGGCTCTCGATCGTCGCGGGCTTCGATCAAAAGGTATCAATCGAGCCATACTCAAAATCTACGCACTTTGGCTCCGTTTGCTTCCTGTCTATTCATGCTGAGCTTCTGTGATCAACGAAAAAGGCCGCTGGGTTGAACCAGCGGCCTCAGATTTTGTAGCTGCGGGAGCAAGCCCGTGGCTGTTACGCGGCAGTAGCCTCAGGAGCGGCTGCACCTTCACCACCGGCTTCAGCCTTGGCGGCGTCGTCCTTTTCCTTCATGGCAGCTTTGCGGCTCATCTTCACTTTGCCTTTGTCATCAATGCCGATGCACTTGGCGGTGACGATGTCGCCGACCTTGACGACGTCTTCGGTCTTATTGACACGGAAGTCGGCGAGTTCGCTGATGTGGATGAGGCCGTCCTTGTTACCAAAGAGGCGCATGAAGGCTCCGAAGTTCGTCGTGCTGACGACCTTGCCGGTGTAGAGCTTGCCGATCTCGACCTCGGCGGAGACGCCGGAGATCATTTCGAGGGCGCGTTCAAGGCCTTCCTTGCGGGTAGCATAGACATACACAGTGCCGTCGTCTTCGATGCTGATTTCAGCGCCGGACTCGGCTTGGATGCCTTTGATGTTTTTGCCGCCAGGACCGATGAGTTCACCGATCTTGTCAGGGTTGATCTTCACGATCTCGATGCGTGGGGCATACTTGCTAAGTGGCTTGATTTCGCTGATGGCAGCGGACATGGCACCGAGGACTTCGGTGCGGCCGTTCTTGGCCTTGACGATGGCTTCTTCGAGGATGCTCAAAGGAATGCCTGGGAGCTTGAGGTCGAGCTGGTAGCCAGTGACGCCTTCGCTGGTGCCGCAAAGCTTGAAGTCCATGTCGCCGAAGTGGTCTTCGGAGCCGAGGATGTCCATCATGGTGAGGTAGCGCTTCATGCTTTCACCTTCGAACTCAGTGACGAGACCGACGGAGATGCCAGCGACAGGGCGCTTCAGAGGCACACCCGCGTCCATGAGGGCCATGACACCCGAGCAAACGGAGGCCATGGAGGTGGAGCCGTTGGAGGCCATGACTTCGCTGCTGATGCGGATGGCATACGGGAAGACAGACTTCTCTGGGATGACAGGCTCGATGGAGCGCTCAGCGAGAGCACCGTGACCGATTTCACGACGGTTTTGACCACCGAAGCGACCACACTCACCGACGGAGAAGGGAGGGAAGTTGTAGTGAAGAATGAAGCGCTTGCTGTCCACGCCACCGGCGTAGGTATCCATCTCTTGAGCTTCGTCAGCTGGGGCGAGTGTGGCGATGGAGAGAGCCTGGGTCTCGCCACGAGCAAACAAGGCAGAACCGTGAGTGCGTGGGAGGACGGAGACTTCGCCGGAGAGCTGGCGGATCTGGTCGATGCCACGGCCGTCGCAGCGGCTGAGTTTGTCCAGGATGGAGATGCGGAAGGCTTTCTTCTGGAGATAGTCGAAGGCCTGGCCGATAGCGTAGCCGCTGGCTTCAGGGAATTTGGCTTTGATGGCGGCTTCCACTTCATCCTTGAGAGCACCGATGGCTTTGCCACGGGCGACCTTGCTTGGCTGATAGATGGCACCTTCGATGCGGTCACCTGCGACCTGGTAGGCCACTTCGAGGAGGTCGTCCTGGACGAGCATGAGGGGCATGACCCGCTTCACTTTGCCAGCGAGGGCGGCGAGCTCTTCCTGTGCCTTCACGAGGCCCTGGATGCTGTCTTGAGCGAAACGGAGGGCGGCGATGAAGTCGGCCTCAGGCATTTCCTTGGCAGCGCCTTCGATCATGATGACTTCGGTCTTGTTGCCGACATAAACGAGGTCGAGATCGCTGTCGTCACGCTGGCTGTGGGTCGGGTTCACGATGAACTGACCATTCACACGGCCCACGCGGACGGCACCGATCGGTCCTGCGAAAGGAATGTCGGAAACGCAAAGAGCGGCAGAAGCGCCGTTGATGGCGAGGATGTCAGAATCGTTCTGGCCGTCAGCGCTGAGCAGGAGGGCGACGATCTGGGTTTCGTAGAGGTAACCTTTTGGGAACAACGGACGCAATGGGCGGTCCGTCATGCGGCAGGTGAGGATTTCCTTTTCGGTAGGGCGACCTTCGCGCTTGAAGTAGCCACCAGGGAACTTGCCGGCTGCGGAGGCTTTTTCTTTGTATTCCACGGATAGGGGGAAGAAGTCGAGACCTTCCTTGATCTTGGTGGCGGAGACGGCGGTGACGATGACGATGGTGTCACCGAGGCGAACTGTGACCGCGCCATCGGCGAGGTGAGCGAGTTTACCGGTTTCGATTTCGATGATCCCTGAACCGCAGGGAGCTTTTACTGTATGGATGGCCATAGGTTGTTTGTCTTCTTTATCTTGTTTGTTTGGGGGAATTGTGAGCGCTGGCGCGAAATGACAAATGCCGAGGCTCAAATGACGAAGTCGGGAGAGAGCAGGGATTACCAGGTGAATACGGTAAAGCGGAAGCGATTCATGCTCCAAGCCCACTTTCCGGCAATGTCGCCAAGCGAAAAGGGGCGATGCGTCGTGGCATCACCCCTTTTGGTGGAAATAAATGATTAGCGGCGGAGGCCGAGGCTCTTGAGGAGCTTCACATAGCGCTCGTTAGCGGTCAGCTTGAGGTAATCAAGCAGCTTGCGACGGCGGGAAACCATCTTCAAAAGACCACGACGTGTGCTGTGGTCTTTGCTATGCACATTGAGGTGCTGGGTAAGTTCGTTGATGCGTGCCGTCAAGATGGCGACCTGGACGTCGGCGCTGCCGGTGTCTTTGTCGTGAAGTTTGAATTCTTGGGGGCTGGTAGTAGCTTCGCTCATGGTCTGTGTTGAAAACCCGACACCTTGTCAGGCGGGTTGTTTTGTAAGGATTGAGGGCCGCGAAGAAATCACGATTGACTGCTTTGGCAAGGAGTTTTTCACAATGAGGTGCATGAAAAACAGGATAGCTCTTTTCACTACGGAATGTTCATGCCATGGCTGTGCTGTGGCCTCTTTTTACACTTTCGATCAGCTTCATCAGTTCCCAGCACTGAATCCGCCAGCACGACTGGCTGTGATTGGTGACCCTGTTGCCCATTCCAAGTCCCCTCAGATGCACAATCCCGCACTGCAAGCCTGTGGTATCGAGGCTCAGTATGTGCGGGTGCAGGTGCCAGTTGGGCAGGTGAAGCAGGCCTTCGCGCTTTTTGCCAAACAGGGCTTTCTAGGGGTCAACATCACCATCCCGCACAAGTTTGAGGCTTTGGAGGTGGTGGACGAGCTTGATCCTCTCGCCCGCCAACTCGGTGCCGTGAATACACTGGCGATCCGTGATGGCCGCCTGCACGGCTACAACACCGACGGCCCCGGTTTCCTGAGAAGTGTGAAAGAAGCCTTCGGGGCAGAGGTAAAAGATTTAAGCCTTCTGATTCTCGGGGCCGCCGGAGGCGCAGGCCGCGCCGTGGCGGTGCAGAGTGTCCTGTCTGGCTGCCGTCATCTGGTGCTGGCGAATCGTACTGAATCCAAGCTGGCACCTCTTTTAACCGAACTGGCAGGTCTCCATGACGGATCCTTGGCGGTGAAAACCTGCTCACTGGAGCCAAATAATCTGGCTCAGATGCTGCCAGACGTGGACATCATCGTCAATGCGACCTCCGTAGGCATGAAGGCTGATGATGCGCCTCTGCTGCCAGTGGGCTGCCTAACCAAAAATCATGGCGTCTATGACATGGTTTATCGTGCCAGCGGTCCGACGGACCTTATTACACAGGCGATCCAGGCAGAAGCGAGACACGCTGACGGCATGTGCCTGCTGCTTCACCAAGGCGCGATTTCCTTTGAACATTGGTTTAATCGTCCAGCTCCCTTGGAAGCCATGCGCGCGGGTTTGATGGCAGCGCAGGGCTGAATCAGTAGTTAAAGAGGTCACTGACCTGCCACTCACCTTCACGGGTTTTTCCCTGGAGGGTAAAAGCCTTGTTCAGAGCGGCTGCGATGCGGCGCTTCATGTGGGGAGTCAGGCGGCGGCCTTTGCGCGCACGCTGCACGGCTTTGTGCGTGATCGGTTCTTCACTGACGCTGACGATGTCGTGATTGCCCATGGCGAGCTCGTTCAGGATGGCATCAAGCGGCTGAGTGCCGAAGTTACGCTCGATCTTTTCGGCTTCTTCTGTGGCGGCTGGAGTGTCTGGAGTAGTGTTCATTCTAAATCTTGGAGCAATTCTTCGAGTCGGCGTGTGACTTCAGCATCAGTGCTGGTTTTGAGCGCTTCTTGGAGGCTGCCTTTCGCCACAAGGCCGAGTCCGCGCAAGGTGTTCGTGGCGTTTTCCCGCACTTTCCATTGCTCATCTCCGAGCTCTCGGACCAGTTGGCCGATTTTATTCATCAGAGCGCTATCGGTGATGGGGATTGGATTCACCACTCTTTGGATCATCGCCACAGGGATCTTGCCGCGAAAGCTGGGGCCTTCGATACTGAGTTCGGCGCTTTCCAGTCGGCCAGTGATGTGACCGCCGGCCCAGAGTGTAGCTTTGAATCGAGGGGAAGTCGTCTCCCCATCTTCGTCTTCGAGGGTTAATTCACGAAGGCTAGAGACGGCTAGGCTAACAGGATCAGCCACGGTTTTGAGCGTAAATGTAGTATCTGTGATTCGCGCGATAAGCCGCTGGTCACCAGCAAGTTCAAGATACGGCACTGCGGGATCTTCGGCCTGCCAATCTTGAGCCTTGAGACTCTCTGGAGTAATGATTTGTAGAAGCTGCGAGAGGTCGATTTTTTGTGTTCCAAGATCCACCGTCTCAAGGCTGATTTCCCCCTTTAATGGACGCGCTTGCAGCCTGCTGCCGTCTCTAAGAAAGATCGTTCTGCCGGCATGTTCTTCACCGTTCCCCTGCATCATGAGGATTTCTGACCAAGGAACATTAAGCTGACCAAACTCCAACTCAGCCCGAAACTGGCCTTCGGGCTTGATGGTAAGTCGCTCGCCGTTTTTCAACTCCATGAGCGTGAACGAAAGCTCAGGCGTCTTGTTCGGCAAAGCCAAGACTAGTCGATCCAGTTTTTGAATGGGCATCTTGCTGCCGTTGATCAGATCCAGATGCAGACCTGGAGTCTTCAAAACACCATGCCAGCGCTGTCCATCACGGAGCCAAAGCCAGCCTCCACTGTTTCCTGTCAGCAGAGGCCCTGCGAGCGCGGATAAACGTGCCCATGGCAAACTGACAGGCCCCGACTCCCGTAAAAGGGCAACACTCTCCGCACCCGCCTGTCCCTGAAGCAGCGAGTCATCTCCCAGGGCAAGCTGGTCGAACGTTGTCGCCGGGATGCTCCAGAACTGGGTGGGAAACCAATCCTCAAAGTTTTTCAATCCTGTCTCTGATTTCAGATTCATCACGCTGCTGAGTTGTGTTTTGGCCAGGCCTCTACTGAGCTTTTTTAAGCTGTAGGGCAGGCAGGCTTTGGCCGCTTCTTCTGGTGTGGCTTTTTCACCGAGTTTGATCTGGCTGACGCCGTGCAGGATCGACTGCGTCTGCCCGGCAGGGATGGTCAAAACATAGCTCGCCGAGAGTTGGTAGTTTCCTTTGAATGAAAGGCGTAGCGGGCTTTTGGCGCCAGGAGCGCGCATCATGAAAAACAAAGCGGGCGTCTGACTGCTGCCTTCCTCGGGAAGGCAGAGCACGCCTGATTCCGAGGCTTCCAGATCTGCTTTCAATTCGCGTCCTGCATTGCTGTAAATGCCTCGCGCCGCATTGTTGAAGCTGTGACGAATTTCGACCTGGGTGGTCAGGTCACGATGCGTGGTGTTTTGAAGCTCCTCCACATAACGCAGAGCCCCTTCACGCTCAAAAAAAGTAATCCAACGCGTGATTTTTAGACCATTTTGAGGCTGCGGGTTTGTCATCATCAACTCAGCACCATCGGGGCTGGCCAATGCCTGCTGTCCATAAAACTGCTGTGTGCCGACATGTAGCATGAGACAGTTTCCGATCATCGTCGGCGCACTCGTCTGACGCTGGAGACCTCCGTTGGACTCGATCAGCCATTCTTGACCTTTTTGATCCGTCATCGGCGCAGGCTGATAGGGCAGACTGGGTGTCTGCTGGCTGTATAGATTGACGGCCCAAAGCCAGATGATCAGATGCCACTTCATCGCACCCCACGTTGCTGGATGCCTGCTGCTTTGGCAAGGCGGCATCATTTCTCAGATTGCACATAAATGGCACTCAGCCGGATGTCGGTGCGTTGTTTGCCTTCAAAGCTGATTTTGAGACGAACTCGATCGGGCAGGACTCCTAGTTCTGTCCAATCGACGGGCAATTGATAGCCATTTTCCTGAATTAGGCAGGTATGTTTGGGGATGGGCTTTTCTTGATCATCGAGCATCTCGATGCGGAGCATTGCCTTGGCGCCCAAACCTTCAGCATTGATGAAAAAACGCGGATTTTTGACCGCAACTGACTGGGTGACCAGCTCAGCCTTGACCTGTGGCAATTGATAATCTCCAGGCCCTTCTCCGCTGGTATCCACCGTGAGATCTGCAAAGCGATCTCGTGGCAACACGGCGATGCCGACGCCACCGCGTTTAACTTCAGGTCCACCCGTGGCGCGTGGGTCCCAGGCTCCGTAGTAAATAAAAGTGCTCTCAGCGATGTTTTCAAATCCCTGGCCTTGCAAGACGCCGCCTTGATCCCACTGGCCATCTTTACCGCGCTCTAGGAAAGTCCATTCATGTTTCGGTTCCCTGAAGTTATGGCCGTCATTGCTGAGCACTAGGCCAAGATCGACGGTCACATCTTTCCAAGCTGCTGCTCCGTGCCAGCGTCCGTAGATGCCAAGCAGGACGTTACGGCGCTGCCAGACGCTGATGCCTTCGTGATTTTGCTCGCCCTCGCGACTGCGTCCGGCCCCGAGATATTCATGCTGAGCCGTGCGCACAAAGGCCAGCGTGCTCGTGGCTGACCAGTTCACAAAGTCCGCGCTGCGATGCAGCCGCACGACCCTGCCTTGATAGTGATGGGTGGAAGGCATCGCGTTCTGAGCGGTGAGGAAATACTGCCCGTCCCACTGATACAAGCCGCCACAGGGTTCGAGGTGAAAGCCC
>CANHTV010000040.1 GCA_947463285.1 Verrucomicrobiaceae bacterium
GCCATGATGGCGGATAGAACGATGCTGGAACGCAGAGGTGGCCCCCAGAGCAGGTGGCCTTGGTCATCGACGATGAAGAGATCACAGCTTCCCAGGGCAGGCTGCGCCCAGTCGGCAAAAAGGCTGATGCGCTGGTTCACATCCCCAGAGACTGCTGGCATCGGTGTTAGGATTACTGGGGCTTCTGGCACCAAGATAGCCGGCTGTTCCTCTGGATCAGTAGGAAGGCTGGCTTCTTCTACTGCATCAGTGAGAGGTGCCTCGACTGCTTTTAGGCTGGTGCGAATGAGACCCGCTTGGAGCGCTCGCTCACGGATGGATTTGAGCTTGGAGCGGATTTCATCCAGCGGCTGAGGCTCGACTTCTGGCTGTAGCTCAATAGCCTCGGAAGCGTGGATTTCAGGCTCGCTGTCGAGAGGCTCCAAAGCTGGCGAAAAGGTGATCTCGCTCACGCTATCTGCCTTATCCTGCTTGTGATTGGCGGCAGGATGTGGGCGCAAGGTATTTGCGAGAGCGTTGAGCTGCGCGGCATCAATCCAGGAGACTTGCATGGCTCTGGCTGGATTCACGTTCATGGGCGAAGCCGGCACGTTGCTCGATTTCGGCGGCGAGTTGGTCAAAGATGATGGCTTCAGGCGGTGGATTTTTTTTCAAAAGCGCCACGGGGACTCCCATGGCGCTGGCTTCGAGAAAGGAGGGTAGGCGCGGAATATTCTGCTCAAACATCAGATCCGCAGGCAGCATGGCCCGCAGCTCTGTGACGACTTTTTGGCTGATCTGGCTTTCACCCATGACCATGGTCATGAGAATACCGGCCACTTTGACTCCTGCACCTTCAGCACGGAAACGCGAGAGCGTCTCCAGCATGTGCGGCACGCTGCGCACGGCGAGCGGCTCGGCCTGTTGTGGCAGGATGACATAGTCACAGGCCTTGACGACAGATTCGCTCATGCCATTGAGCCCGGCTGCGGTGTCCATGAGCACGCAGTCGATGCCACGCAGCTCGGCGGAGCGGAGGAGATCAGCGAGGCGTGCTGGCACCTCCTGAGCAGGCCAGCCACGACGGGCGCAGGTATCATATTGACCGCAGGGCAGCACCTGAAGCTCCGGCAGTCGCGTTGGCAGGATCAGCTTCGCAAGGTCGCGTTCGCCGAGGAGAAAGTCGTAGAAACCTAGCTTTGAGCGTGTCGAGCGTGCCAGTGAGAGGCCGACTCCGCCCTGGGGATCTGTGTCCACGAGCAGCGTCGTCCACCCGCGTCTGGCGAGGGAGTAGGCGAGATTGATGCAGAGCGTGGTTTTCCCCACGCCTCCTTTTTGGCTGGCCGTAGCAATGGCGATCACGATGCGATGCTAGGCCACCTTTGCAGGCTGGCAAGAGGCCATGCGGGGAAATCCATCCGGATGGATTGATCCTTCGGGCACTTGCCGTGCGGTATTTGCTCGTTTTGGTCCAGGTTCCATGCCAGCTACACCTGCTTTTGCTCCTCGTCATATCGGCCCATCGGCGCGGGAAACGACCGCGATGCTTGAAACACTGGAGGTTTCCAGCCTTGATGATCTGATCGATCAAGTCGTACCGGAAGTCATTCGCCAACGCGTAGAACTGAATCTACCACCACCGCTGACTGAAGAGCAGGCTCTGCGTCGCCTGCGACAGCTCATGGAGAGAAACAAGGTCGTGCGCAGCTTCATCGGCCTGGGGTATCACGACACCTTTACCCCGCCGGTCATTCAGCGAAATGTCCTGGAAAATCCAGGCTGGTACACGGCTTACACACCTTACCAACCGGAGATCAGTCAGGGGCGGCTGGAGGCACTGCTGAATTTTCAGACGATGATCTGTGATCTCACGGGGCTGGATGTGGCAAACGCCTCCATGCTGGATGAAGGCACTGCCAGTGCAGAGGCTCTGACTTTGGCGTTGGCTCAGGTCAGCGGTGCCACGCGGGTTTTTGTCTCGGACAAATGCCATCCTCAGTCCATCGCCGTGGTCAAAACGCGCATGGAGGCTCTGGGCATCCGTGTCGTGATCGGCGACACGCTCGGCTGGCAAAAGCAGGACGGCCCGCTCGGCTACGCCGCCGTGCTGGTCCAGTATCCAGACACTCAGGGTGTGATCCATGATTATGCGGATCTTGCCAGCGAAGCTCATGAAGTGGGCGCGCTACTCGTTGTCGCGGCTGATTTGCTTTCGCTGACTTTGCTGAAAGCTCCGGGTGAGTTTGGTGCCGACATCTGCGTGGGCAATAGTCAGCGCTTCGGCGTGCCGCTCGGTTTTGGTGGGCCACATGCTGCCTTCATGGCAGTCAAAGACGCCCTAAAACGCCGGATGCCGGGCCGCCTGATCGGTGTCTCCAAAGATGCTCTGGGGAATCCTGCGTACCGCCTTTCTCTCCAGACACGGGAGCAGCATATCCGTCGTGAAAAAGCCACCAGCAATATCTGCACCGCCCAGGTCCTTCTCGCGGTCATGGCTGGCATGTATGCGGTGTATCATGGGCCGTCAGGCCTGAAAAACATTGCCCTGCGCGTGCATGGAGCCGCTGTCTGGCTGGCTCGTGAATTGATGTGGGCCGGGCTTGATCTCGTCAGCGATGACTTCTTTGATACTCTGACCGTGCGCGTCCATAATGCGGATGATGTGGTGCGCTCGGCCCTCTTCTTTGGCATGAATCTGCGCCGCATGGATGCCACCCATGTCGGTATCGCTCTCGATGAGCGTGTCACGGCGGAGGAACTCGTAAAAATCGCTGCTGCTCTAGGCATCAAAAAAGTGCGCTTTGAGCCAGATCTCGATGCTGCTGCGGAGCCGCACTTTTCCGCGCTCTATTTTCGCGAGTCCAGCTACCTCACGCATCCTATCTTTAATTCTCATCACAGTGAGACGGAGATGATGCGCTACCTGCACCGTCTGGAGTCCAAAGACATCGCCCTGAACCGCAGCATGATCCCGCTCGGCTCCTGCACCATGAAGCTGAATGCTGCCGCTGAGATGATGCCGCTGAGCTGGCCTGAGGTGAATGCCATCCACCCTTTTGTCCCCGCAGATCAGACGGAAGGCTACCGCGCGATGTTTGCTGAGCTGGAAAACTGGCTGGCTGAATGCACGGGCTTTGACGCCGTCTCGTTCCAGCCCAATGCTGGCTCGCAAGGTGAATACGCCGGACTGCTGGCCATCAAGCGCTTTCATGAAGCCCGTGGTGAGGCATCCCGTGACGTGTGTCTCATCCCTACCAGCGCTCATGGCACGAATCCCGCCAGCGCCGTGATGTGTGGCTTTAAAGTCGTCCCAGTGGCCTGTGATGATCAGGGTAACATCTCACTCGAAGACCTGAAGGGACGTCTTGTAGCCCACACGGACAAGGTGGCGGCACTCATGGTCACGTATCCCTCAACACATGGCGTCTTCGAGGCCAGCATTCGTGAAATTTGCGACCTCATGCACGAGCATGGTGCCCAGGTTTACATGGATGGAGCCAACATGAACGCGCAGCTTGGTCTCACTTCGCCCGGCAATATCGGTGCGGATGTATGTCACCTCAATCTCCACAAAACCTTCTGCATCCCTCACGGCGGCGGTGGCCCAGGTGTCGGTCCCATTGCTGTCGCCGCGCATCTGAAGGCGCATCTGCCCGGCCATCTCACCTGGAATTCCCAGGCAGAGGGAGCCGTCTGCTCGGCTCCCTGGGGCAGTGCCAGCATCTGCACCATCTCATGGATGTACATCGCCATGATGGGACCGATTTTGGTTGATGCCTCGAAGCACGCTATCCTCGCTGCGAATTACGTTTCCAAAAAGCTCGCGCCATATTTTTCCACTCTGTATCAAGGCCAGGGAGGCCGCGTTGCTCATGAATGCATCCTCGACTTTCGGCACCTGCATCTCATCACGGTCGAGGATGTTGCCAAGCGGCTCATGGACTTTGGCTATCATGCGCCCACCATGAGTTGGCCTGTCGCTGGCACGCTCATGATCGAGCCCACGGAGAGCGAGAGTCAGGCTGAGCTGGACCGTTTTTGCGAGGCCATGATCTGCATCCATGGCGAGATCACAGGTGTGGAAAAGGGTCAATTTCATGCCACAGACAACACGCTCAAGCGCGCGCCGCATACCGCTGACTTCGTCACACGGACTGATTGGCCGCACGCCTACACCCGCGAGGTTGCCGCCTATCCACTGCCATGGGTGCGTGAGGCCAAATACTGGCCGCCGGTGGCCCGTGTGGACAATGTCTATGGCGACCGCAATCTCATCTGCTCCTGCCTCAGTGTCGAAGAGGTGGCTGATGTGACGGCAGCGTAAAAAAGGGCAGACAGGCTTTCAGTGAGTGCCATTGGTGTCAGTCTGCCTCCTTCAAGCCTGTGCGTCATCTTTATCTCCACATTCCTTTTTGCCATCGCGTCTGCCCGTATTGCAGCTTTTACAAACACACGCCGGGGGCAACGCCGATGGGGGAATTCGTCGAGGCGCTGCTGCTAGAGGCGCGTCGGCAGGCGGATCAACATGAGATGCAGCTGGAGACAGTTTATCTCGGTGGCGGCACCCCCACGGCGTTGAGTGAAACGCATCTCCAGCGGTTGCTGTCAGGTTTGCATGACGTGGTGGATCTCTCCGGCGTGAAGGAATTCACCTGTGAGGTAAATCCACGAACCGTCACAGCCTCAAAGACGGCGATGATGAAGGCTCATGGCATTGATCGCATAAGCCTCGGCATCCAAGCTTGGGATGATGCTACACTTGCCACACTGGGGCGTGATCATGCTCCCGCAGATGCTGAGGAAACCTATCACCTGCTGCGTGGCACGGGCTTCCGCAGTGTGAATGTGGACCTGATGTTTGCTATTCCCGGCCAGAGCCTGGCGGTGTGGGAGAAAACGGTGCAACACACCATCCAGTTGAAGCCAGATCACATCTCCGCCTACAATCTCAACTATGAAGAGGATACCGAGTTCTTTCTGCGTCTGCGCCGTGGGCAGTATCGCGAAGATGAAAACCGTGATGCCGATTTTTTCGAGCTGACGATCGACCAGTTGGAGGCAGCTGGTTATGAACATTATGAGATCAGCAATTACGCCCGCCCTGGATTCCGTTCGCTGCATAATGAGAGCTATTGGTTAGGTGAAGACTATCTCGGCCTGGGGCCCGGAGCCTTTTCCACCATCGCCGGGCATCGCTGGCAAAACGTGCCTGACACGTTGCGCTACCTGGCACAGATGCAGGCGGGTGAAGATCCCGCCGTGCCGGGTGAGCATCTCACGCCAGCCCAGCGCCGCACGGAGCGCTTTGGCCTGGAGCTGCGCACCGAGCGTGGCCTGCCGCTGAGTTTGGTGCGTGAGGCAGAGCAGCGCATGGTGCAGATTTTCCAGCAGGAAAAACTGCTCACCGTGGAGGCTGGCATGATCCGCCTAACTCGTCTGGGAAAGCCCCTGGTGGATTCAGTCGCCGTTGCTTTGCTGGGTGAAGATTGAGGTTTTACCTTGTGAAATGGCGGGCTTCCATGCAGCCTGAGAAACTGTGTTTTTGTTGTCTCGCGCCCCCCAGTTTGTTCTTGTTTCTTTCCTTGTCACCTCTTGTGGATGGCTGCCGCCGCTTGGCAGCAAGCGCCTGCAAAAAGATGTGGCCAAGGTTCATGGGATCGCCCCGGATCAGTGGTCGGCCTTGCCGCGTTTAATTGAGGCCTCCGCGACAGGCTGGTTGGCAGACTTTGATAGCACCACGCTGCAGCAGTTGGTGGACCGGGCCATTTCTGCGAATCCTGATCTGAAAGCAGCGGCGTCACGCGTGACCCAGACACAGGCGCAGACAGTGAGGGCAGGGGCTGATCTTTTCCCGGCGATCTCAGGAAACTTCAGCGCCAGCCGTAGTCAGTCTCCCTCAGATCAGCGCTTTTCAGGCTTGGATACATTAAACAACCGCTTTCGCCTGCCACTGAATGTGAGCTGGGAGGTCGATCTCTGGGGTCGTGTGGCGGATGAGCGTCAGGCTGCAAAGTCGAGACGTTTTGCGGCGGAGGAAGATTTTCACGCGGCCCGACTGTCTCTCGCGGCCACGACCGTGCGCACCTCCATCACTCTGGCAGAGGCTCAGGCATTGCTGGCTCTGGCCGAACAAGATGTGCAGACAAGGCGCGTGCAGCTTGGCATATTGGATAGGCAAATGCAGCGGGGGCTCGATCCTGACCGCGCCGCGTTGGACGTCTCCCTCAGCCGAGCTGACATGGCGCGTGCGGAGTCCACCGTGCAGCAGAGGAAAGCTGTGGTGGATCAGACTCGCCGAAGTCTGGAGGTGCTGCTCGGCGGCTATCCTGCTGGAGTGGAACGTGGGTTGGGACGTCTGCCCTCATTGCGCCGAAACATCCCCGTAGGGCTGCCGTCTGAGCTGCTACTGCGTCGCCCCGATTTAAGGGCGGCTGAGCGAAGGCTTGAGGCGGCCCTGCGATCTGAAAGCGCGGCCCGAAAAGCCTTTTTACCAAGCATCCGCCTCACCGGAGAAAACGGACGCACTTCCCAGCAGGTGGATCAAATGCTGGTGCCCGAAGCCGCGATCTGGAGCATCGCCAGTAGTGTCACTCAGAGTTTTTTCCAAGGTGGACGTATCCTCGCCACAGCGCAGGAAACACGGGCACGCTACGAGGAGCAGTTGCAAACTTACACCAGCAGTGTGCTTACCGCTTTTCGTGAGGTCGAGACCGCTCTCGCTGCGGATGGATTCCTCAGCGCTCAAACCAGTGCCCTAAGTGCTGCTGCGAGCGAGGCCGAGCAAGCCGAAAGCCTTGCCCAAGGCCAGTATGAAAAAGGTCTCTCGGATGTCCTGACTCTGCTGGATGCCCGACAGCGAGCTTTCAACGCCCGCAGCGGCCTCATAGCTGTCCAAGCTCAGCGCCTGCGAACTCGCGCTGATCTACACTTGGCTCTAGGCGGCGCTTTTTAACCTGCGAAGCCGCTTTTTTCAGGCAGTCTTATGCCATGAAGGGCTAGCTTTCTCAGAACACGGGCGGGTGTTGTTCTGATTCTTGCCACCGATGATGACGATGACTTACAGCGACGGTCGAGCTCTTTAAGTGTGGTCTGCTGCCAGTTCTCGGGATGACAGAGGGGGTGAGATGAAGATGACCGATCAAAGTCGGATGATATCCATCTCATACGAGGGGGCGATCTTACTTTTAGGCCTCGCCTCGCCATTGACTTCCCTGGCTTGCCGTCAACCATACGCGCCCCATGCGTCTCCGTTCATTTCAAGGTCTTGTACCTGTCCCCCAGCACGCTGCCGCCGTCGCGGCGGTGCCTTATGATGTCGTCAATCGTGAAGAGTCTTATGCTCTGGCTCACGATAAACCTCTGAATCTGCTGCATGTGGACCGTGCAGAGATCGACCTACCCTTGTCAGTCGATCCCTATGCGCCCGAGGTCTATGCCAAGGCGAAGGAAAACCTGGATCAACTGGTCGCTGATAGCGTCCTCGTCCGTGAAGCTGCGCCTAGCCTGTATCTGTATCGCCAGACCATCGGCAGCCATAGTCAAACCGGTCTCGTGGGTGTTTGCCATACGGAAGATTATGAGCAGGATGTGATCAAAAAGCATGAGAAAACCCGACCTGACAAGGAAGACGATCGCACCCGTCTGGTGGACGCGCTGAGCGGCAATACAGGCCCGATTTTTCTCACCTATCGCGGCCAGCCAGAGATTGACGCCATCATTCAGGGGCACATGCAGGCTCAGGCAGCGGATCATGATTTCACAGCGCCCGATGGGGTGCGTCACCAGTCCTGGCGTCTGCCGGCTGAGGCGTGCCAGAAGCTTGAGTCCCTTTTTGCATCCCAGGTTCCGGCTTCTTACATCGCAGATGGACATCACCGTGCTGCTAGTGCTTATCGTGTGAGTCGCTTGCGTCGTGAACGTAATCCTGCCCACACGGGGGCGGAGGATTACAACTGGTTCCTTTGTGTGCTGTTCCCTGGCAATGAGCTTAACATCCTGCCTTACAATCGTGCGGTAAAAGATCTCAATGGCCGTAGCGCCGAGGCTTTCCTGGCGGAAGTGGGACAGATTTTCAACGTCACGCCGACCAGCGTCAAAGCACCGACCGAAGGCAGCCGCGCCAGCATGTATCTCGGTGGTCAGTGGTATGATCTCGCGTGGAAAGTTGAAGCCGACGCCAGTGTCATCGATCAGCTCGATGTCAGCGTCCTTCAGGACCGACTGCTGAAACCCGTGCTTGGCATTGATGATCCACGCACCAGCAAGCGCATCGACTTCATCGGCGGCATTCGTGGCACGGATGAGCTGGAAAAATTGGTGAACAACGGTGACCATGCCGTTGCCTTCAGCCTCTATCCTGTGACGGTGGATCAACTCATGGCGATCTCGGATGCTAATGAAATCATGCCGCCAAAGAGCACTTGGTTTGAACCCAAACTTCGCTCAGGGCTTTTCATTCACACGTTTTAAGTGACGACTGACAAGTCGTTATCATGGGCGGGCTCACGATGATCGTGAACCCGCTTTTTTTAGGCTAAAATCTCGCGGATGAGCTTGCCTTCGACATTGGTAAGGCGGCGTTCGATGCCGTTGTGCTCGTAACTCAGGCGCTCGAAGTCCAGCCCCAGCAGATGCAGGATCGTGGCGTTGAAGTGGTAAAGTGGATGTACATCTTCGATGGCCTTCTGCCCCAGCTCATCGGTCACACCATGACTCACGCCGGGTTTGACTCCTGCGCCGGTCATCCAGCAGGTAAAGCCATCCGGATTGTGGTCGCGACCTTTGGCACCTTTTTGGAAAAAGGGCATGCGTCCAAATTCGGTACACCAGACTACAAGCGTGTCTTCCAAAAGACCACGCTGCTTCAGGTCGCGAATCAGAGCTGCTGCTGGTTGATCCAGGATCTCCGCATGGACATCGTATTGTGCTTTCAGGTCGCTGTGACCGTCCCAGTTCAGCTTGCCACCACTGGCGTAGGCACCGTTAAAGAGCTGGACAAAACGCACGCCTTTCTCGATCAGGCGACGCGCGAGGATACAGTTCTTGGCAAAGGCTGCTTTGTCAGCATTCTGCGTGTCGTCAGCCCCATACATTTTCAGGATGTGAGCGGGTTCGGTGCTGAGGTCATTGATCTCTGGCACGCTGAGCTGCATCCGGGCCGCGAGCTCGTAACTAGCGATGCGGGCCGCGAGATGGCTATCACCTGGATTCGCTTCGAGATGGCGGGCGTTCATCCTTTGTAAAAGCGTGCGGGCCGCGCGATCAGCCTCAGATGAGATACCCGGTGCAGAGAGATGTCGCACCGGGTTCTTTGAGCTCATGGTCGTGCCTTGAAAGGCAGCAGGTAAAAAGCCTGGGCCCCAGTTGTTGGCCCCGTTTTGCGGCACACCACGCGGGTCAGGAATGGCCACGTAGGACGGCAACTCATCACTCTCACTACCCAGTGCATAAGTGACCCAAGAACCGAGGGAAGGGAAACCATCCAGTACGAACCCTGTGGAAAGAAAATTCTCCGCTGGCCCGTGCGTGTTCGACTTGCTCGTCAGCGAATGCACAAAGGCGATGTCATCCGTCAGTTCCGCCAGATGCGGGATCATGTCGCTCACCCATTTGCCCGTTTGGCCCCGAGGTCTGAAGGCATACTGGGGGCGAGCCAGATTTCCTGCCGGGCCCTGGAAAGTCACTGCCGGGCCACCGGGCAGGGGTTTATTGTCCCACTTGATGAGCTCTGGTTTGTAATCCCAAGTCTCCAGTTGACTCACGGCTCCCGCGCAAAAGATAACGACGACGTTCTTCGCCTTGGCTGGGAAATGCGTGCCTCTCGGCGCATAAGGGCGTGCAGGGTCGATGACTGGCTTATCAGCGCCCAGAAGCTCCTCCTGACCGAGCTGGGCAGCTAAAGCGATGGCCCCGAGCGCTTGAGAACTGCTGGATAGAAAACGACGGCGATCCAGCAACGCGCGTCCGTTTTGCGAAAGGAGTTCTGGGGAGAGATCAGGCATGGATCAGGAAACTGAACCCAGTAATCAGCTGATTTAGGACAGATGTTACGAGTTTTTCATGCCTTCAGGCTCCTCCAGCACGGCGAGCTCACGCAGCAGAGTTGTCGCATAGGTTCCGCGAGGCAGGTCAAAGCTCAGACGCAGGTCTCCATCCGGCAGCGTGCTGAAGGCTGGCTGGATCGGACGCAGTCTTATCACCCGCCGCTCCTGACGTAGCCCAGCAGCTTCCAGGCCTGCCGTCAGCTCCGGGTAGCGACTCAGTACCGCCATCTCTAGATCGCGCACCGCTCCGGCGCTGGTCAGCTGACCGCAGCCCCAGAGCGGTGCCGTTAGCTCCAGTCGCCCGTCGGCAAAACGCTGCATCTCATCGCCACGTTGGTTTTCGATCAGCAGCAGCGTGCCGTTATCGGGAAAACCATAGACTTCACCTGCCTGTGCCTCATCCCATAGCCCCAGCCTCATCCGCTCAGCCACCACCGCGTTAAAAAGATGGCTGCGCACGGCGGAAAGCAGTAATCCCCGCAGCAGCCGATCTCCCGGTATAAACTCGCCACGAAACATCGCCAGCGCCTTTTCCACATTGCGGCCTTCGTTGCCAAAACGCTGAGCGCCGAAAAGATTCGGTGCTCCTCGACTGGTGATCAGGCTCCAGCGCTGCGCTGCCGCTGCAGCCTCAAAGTCAGGTTCGCGCAGTCGGATGGTGAAGCGGTTTCCCAAATGAATACCCCGGCGTAGCTTGCGCGTGTTGCGGGAGATGCGCAGCACCCGCAGCCCTTCGGATTCTAAAGCCTCTGGCTCAGGGGATGGATGGCCTGGCATGTGCAGGCTGAACCATTGACGTGTGACCGCGTGTCGATCCTTCAGACCGCAGTGGCTCACCAGGCGGCGGCGCAGTCCCAGCGCATCAGCAAGGCGGGCCGCAGCCACATTGCTATCCAGATCCCGTTTTTCTACCCAGACTAGGCAGTGCTCGCCTACGCCAGAGGGCTCAAAGCCCAGCAACTCCTCCACCTCAAAATCATCTGGCAGAACCTTAAACCGCGCCTGCCCCAGAGGGCCGCCATGCAGATAGGGTAGTTCCAAGTATTGCAGATCCATCATGCCCACCTCATAACGGCTTCACACCCCTCGGCCAACACTTGATTTGGTTTGAATGAAAATGGCTTTGTTGCCGAGTGAATTTCATGCTCTGATCGGCGCGATTTGGTTGATTATTCGCCGCCCATCTTTTTATCGGCCAAGTCAGTCATAAGAATCCAGCGTTCCCTTTATGACTTCGGGTTTTTCATGATTCTGCCGTTGGGGATCGAATCAACACGTCCAGCCGGAGTGAAACCGATGGATAGCTCGCGCACCGTAGATTTTGTCTGCCAGGTCGTTGAATAACTTTGGGTTTCTCCGCCGCCTGTATATCCCATGCTAGGAACTAAGGTGGGAGGCTCATACCCTGAAGACGGCCCACTGCTGGATGTCAGTTCTTGGTTTTCGACTTCGTAAAACCATTCCGCAGAGCCGTCGTTGGCTCGCTGGACGCGCAGAGGTTTGCCAAACTGAGTCTGAACTTCATTTTGAGTCATGCCTAACTTTAAGTGTGAAGCTGACTCGCAGCCTGTGATCAGCAGGAGTGCGGTCAGTGAGCTTAAGCAGAGATCGCTATTTTTCATGGTCCAAATATCGGGTTAGAGCTGAACTTTCTAAAAAGCTAAACAGATTTATGGCTTACTCCGTAATTCTAACTTTATCGAGTTGATAGCGCCCGAGAGGGCGTTCCTTCCAGGTATAAAAAACGCCCTCGTCATGATCCGAAATTTATTCGGTGACGAGGGCGCTTTTAAATTGGTTAATTTTAGAATCGGCTAGCGGTAAATCGGCGACGGCTTACCAGAAAGGCCAGACCCGCTACCATGATGGAGAAACAGATCGCAGGATCAGGTGCTGGACAGTGGTGGTGCCTCCATCGTCGGAATAGAAGAAAGACAACTCATCGGTACTTTTAACTGGCTCATTGAGCTCGAGAATGTTGCTTTTGCTATCGAAGGCGAAACCTGTAGTACTGGGACTTGCCTCCATAGCCTTAGTACATTGTTCTACCGAGGTCCTCATTGGCTTTGATTTCTGTCTCCAAGCCTGAGCTTAGAATCGTGCAGAGCAGCGACTGGGTTTCGCAAACCTCATATCCTGCGGGCAGGCTTGCGAAGCTGATGGTAGGCGTGCCAAACGTCAAGATGTCACCCGCAGTGGTATCAAATAAAAGTGCATCAAGGGGGGGATATACGGACCAGGGGATAGCGGGGCTTCCAAATGGATCTGTATCCCGCCAGCCGACAGTTACACTGAACGTGCCACTGACGGAATATCAAAATTATAAAAGTAATCGAAATCGTTGTGATACATGGAATTGAGTGATTATTCCTATGTTCCACGATATTGAGGACTAGGTATAAAATTCTATTTCTAGAATACTTAAGATCAATGCGTGATTTAGTTTGATTTCATCGGTTGTTATTTTTTTAGATTTTTTTGCTAATGGATATTCTGGTTATATAGGCGATAAATTTTTGATGTAAGGGCTGATCTCACATGCCCTTTTACAGAGCTTCTTGAAATACTCAGCAAGCCAGACGAAGAAGCGGGCTGCCGATTTCCTGGCGGGGCTCTCGGGCCTCGGGGAACTACCCGGCGAATGCATCTGAATATGGCCACTCTGAAAGTCCGAAAGCTCAATTCCTTCCCAGCTGAAATCTCTGTCCCGGGAGACAAAAGCATCAGTCACCGTGCCGCTATGTTTGCGGGCATGGCTGATGGCACTACGGTCATCGAAGGTTTCCTACCCAGTGAAGACTGCCTTTGTTCCGTCAAGGCCATGCAGGCCATGGGAGCCATCGTCGAGCCACTTGAGGAACTTGAAGGTGTCGGTCTTGTCAAGCTGGCAATCACCGGCACAGGACCCAAGCTGAAAGCGCCAGCAGGGCCGATCGACTGTGGTAATTCGGGCACTACTATCCGCCTGCTTTCGGGTATTTTGGCGGGTCAGGATTTCACCACAGAGATGTTTGGTGATGCCTCTCTCTCCAAGCGCCCGATGAAGCGTGTGGCAGATCCTTTAAATGCCATGGGAGCCAAGGTGGAAGGGCAGGGGGAGAAAATCTGCGCCCCGCTGAAAGTCGCTGGAGGCAATTTGCAGGCCATCACGTATACGCTGCCAATGGCCAGTGCTCAGGTGAAAAGCGCCGTGCTGCTGGCAGGCCTGTTTGCCCCTGGCAAAACGACGGTCATCGAGCCAGTCGCGACTCGTAATCACACGGAGCGCATCATGTCTCATTTCGGTGTAAAATGGCTGCGTGATGGCAATGCGGTCTCAGTTTACGGCGGCCAAGTGCCGCGTGCGACGGACCTCATCGTGCCAGGTGACATCTCCAGCGCGGCTTTCTGGATGGTGGCTGCTGCGGCGAGTCCTGGTCAGCAGATCACGCTGAAAAACGTCGGTCTCAATCCGACGCGCACTGGTGTCATCAATGTGTTGCTGCGCATGGGGGCTCACATCACCAATTCTGAATCCTCCAGCGATGGGGAGCCTCGCGGCAATGTCGTCATCAAAGGTGGCGAACTGAACGCGACCGTCATCGGCGGTGCTGAGATCCCTAACGTGATCGACGAACTGCCGATCTTGGCCGTGGCAGGTGCTCTGGCTCGCGGACGCACTTTGATCAAGGACGCCAAGGAACTGCGCGTGAAGGAAACGGACCGCATTGCCGCCGTGGCGGAAAACCTGCGCCGCATGGGCGTGGAGGTCATCGAGTATGAAGATGGCATGGAGATCGTCGGTGGAGCCAAGCTGCAGGGTGCGACGATCAGCACCTATCATGATCACCGCATTGCCATGGCTTTTGCGATTGCTGGCATGTTTGCTGAAGGTGAGACCATCATTGAAGGCTCTGAATGCATCAATACGAGCTACCCCGGCTTTGAGCATGATCTGAATCTTTTCCTCCGTGGCGATACTGGCGCAGCTCCGATTCGTGTTTTGACCCGTGTCACGCATCAGGTGGCGGATAGACTGCGTGCGGCTGAATAATTTTTTTTGATTCATGCAAGTCATCACCATCGACGGCCCTGCCGCTTCCGGTAAAAGTAGTGTCGCCCGCATCGTCGCCCAGCGTCGTGGCGCGATCTATGTAAATACCGGAAACATGTACCGCGCCATGACCTGGGCCGTGCTGCAAACGGGCATTGATCCCAATGACCAGAATGCCGTGAGAAACGCCGCCGAAGGCATTTTGATCGAATCTCCAGTCGTTGATGGCCAGACTCAGGTCTCCTTACAAGGTCGTGCTTTGACCCAAGAAGATCTGAACAGTGACCCCGTCAACCGAGGCGTGTCCCTCGTGGCTCGCGTGCCAGAAGTGCGCGCTCGCCTCGTGGCAGATCAACGAGCGCTCGCCACCCTTGGGCCGCTCGTGATGGAAGGTCGTGACATCGGCAGTGTGGTGTTTCCTGATAGCCCACTGAAGTTTTACATCGATGCCAGCGAGGAAGTGCGCGCCAGTCGTCGCCGTGCCCAGGGCCACACCGATCAAGTCGCCGAGCGTGATCGCCTCGACAGTACACGCAAGACATCACCGCTCATCGTGCCAGAAGGAGCCATTGTCATTGACAACAGCCACCTGACCCTGGAGCAGGCCGTGGAGGCGGTATTGACTCGGCTGCCGTCATGAATTCTGTTTCTTCCATGAATCTGACCTACAGGTTGGGGCACTGTTTTTTTCGTCAATTCGCGCGCGGATTCTATGACTTCCGTATCGTCGGTGCAGAAAACATGCGTTTTGACGGGCCGGCGATCATTGCCTCCAATCACCTCAGTTTTCTGGACCCGCCCTTCATTGGTCAGGCCTTTGATGAAACCATTTACTCCTTTGCCAGGAAGACGCTCTTCGATCATCCGCTGGCAGGCAAGATCCTGCGGCAGTGGCAGGCGATTCCAGTGGATCGTGACAAACCGGATACCGCCAGTCTCAAGGCGACCATTCGCCTGCTAAAATCGGGTAAAAA
>CANHTV010000041.1 GCA_947463285.1 Verrucomicrobiaceae bacterium
GCACTGCCAGAAGCAGAGAAAAACCTGCGGCAGCTGAGCATGTTAGTAGGCTGAGGCCTGCTGCGTAGCGGATTTCAGGCTTGTTTAAAGTCAGCCACCACGCCTGAGGCGAGCTGTAGGCGGCGGTGGCCGTGAGAAGCAGGAACCAAAAGAGTAAATACGCCGTCGTGATGAGGGCTAGGCAGAGCCAAAATGGATGCGGGCGTCGCATTCTCATCACAACGAGGGTGTCACCAGCTATGATTCAGCCTGAGGAAACGCATGTTCCATGTCGATGCCGATCTGCTTGTCGAGGTGTGCTTTCAGCTTGTCCATCCCCATGCCATCTTGAGCAGAAACCGGGAAAATTTTCACTCGTTTGAAGCGCTGTTTGAGATTTTCCACATGTGCTTTGGCTTCTTCCACATCGATTTTGTTAGCGATGATGCACCATGGGCGCTTAGCGAGTTCGCTGGAATACAGAGAGACTTCTTTTCGTACGGTTTCTAGATCAACAACCGGGTCACGTCCTTCAGTGCCACCTGCATCGACCACAAAAAGCAATGTTCGGCAGCGCATAATATGTCTGAGGAAATCATGTCCCAGGCCGATGTTTTGATGGGCACCTTCGATCAGACCTGGGATGTCAGCCAGAGTGCCACGTCTGTTTGCACTGAAATGAATGACTCCAATCATCGGCTGGAGTGTCGTAAATGGGTAATTAGCGATTTTAGGCCTCGCGGCGCTCATTTTAGAGAGAATCGTCGATTTGCCGGCATTCGGAAAGCCGACAAGACCTGCATCAGCGATGCTGCGCAGTTCAAAATGGAAGCGTCCTTCCTCCCCATCGACTCCCGGAGTGAACTCTCGGGGGGCCTGATGCGTGCTGGTTTTAAAGTGAACATTGCCTTTCCCTCCTTTCCCGCCTTTGCAGAGAATAAAGGTCTGATTGGGCTCGGTAAGATCAGCAAAAGGTTCGTAGCGCTCGATGATTTCGCCAGTTTCAGGGTCTTCTTCCTCGGTGATTTTTGATATCATCGTGCCACAGGGGACTTTGTAGATCACATCTGGCGAACTGCGTCCGGTACACATATTAGCTTTACCTTTTTCACCATCTCCAGCCAGAAGCTTGGGGTTATAAAAATATTTTCGCAGGCTGTTTGTACTCGGGTCAACAAGAAGAACAATGTGTCCTCCATGACCTCCATCACCACCGTCAGGACCTCCTTTGGGGCGAAACTTACCACGGTGGAAGTGGGCGGAACCATCACCGCCTTTACCGGCGCGGGCATAAACTTTGAGCTGATCTACAAACATGGACAGTTCATGTAGTCTCTGTTTGTGCTCGACACAAGTGCCACCTCAATGCTTGCAAGCGGTCCTAGGTTGAGTTTGCTTGTCCAATGTCGTCTTATATTTGGCTAAATGGTGCTGTTCTTCCGGGCTGTGAAGCCCATCTTTCGCCGTGGGATCAGGGAATACTCGTTGGTGAGGGGGTATTCGAGACACTTGTTGCCCGCCAAGGCTTTGTGATTGCGTTTCAAGAGCACTGGATACGACTCAATCATTCTTGTGCTGCTTTAGGGCTCACCTCTCCGTCTGAAAGCGAGTGCATGGCGGCATTGCATCAAGTTTTGACTGCAAATGAAATGCTCGACGCTCGGCTGCGCATCACGATCACGAGTGGGGTGGGAGTTTTGGCTTCTGATTTGTCGCCACAGAAACAAACCATGTGGATTACGGCAGCTCCACTGCCAGTCTGGCCAGCAACGGAGAACGTTTGCCTCTCACCGTGGCCAGTCAATGAGCGGGGGGCTTTGTCTGGAGTCAAAAGTATCTCTTATGGAGAAAATGTGCAAAGCCTACGCTATGCTAAAGCTCGTGGTTGTGGTGAGGCGATAATGCTCAACACCAAAGACGAGTTGTGCGAGGGGACAGGATCTAATGTTTTTCTAGTCATAGATGGAACATTAGTGACGCCGCCGCTGTCTTCTGGCTGTCTAGCAGGTGTGACACGGCTTCTAGTTTTAGATGCCTGTCGTCGGGCTGGGATTCCCTATCATGAGAAGTCCACTCCTTCTATCTGGCTAGATCGTTGCGAAGAAGCATTTTTAACTTCTTCCACACGAGACGTTCATCCGATTGGAACTTTGACCGGTCGTCAATTGAACACGGTTGGAGTGGTAACTAGAAAGGTCCAACAAGCTTACTTTGATGGGATTGAGAAAATGAAGATTGTCAAATAATCCGAAGTTTGGTGAAGTTTGCTGATGCGTTTTATAATATTCGTTATTTGTGCGTTCACGGTCTTGGCTTTTAACTCTTGTCAGCAGACAAAACCTAAGACCTCTGCACCGACCGAACATAAAGTGGTTCAGACCCAGCAAGGAGTCGCCTCAATTTACACAGGCCGCCGCACCGCTAGTGGGGAGCGATTTAGTGCCAAATCCATGTCAGCAGCCCACAAGACTTGGTCCATGGGCACCCGTGTCCGTGTCACCCATCTTTCCACGGGGCGCCACGCGCTGGTGCGCATCAATGACCGCGGTCCGTATATTCGCGGAAGAGTGATCGACTTAACGCCCGCGGCCGCTGCCGCCATAGGTCTGACCTCTAGACAAGGAATCGCGAGAGTGAAAATTGAGAGGCTGCGCTAAATTTACCGTTTGTTCTCTCACGTTGATGTGGAAAAAAGTGTTTACATTGTCAGTCCACTGTGATTCAAATGCTTGAATCGCAGGCAAATATCAATTTATTCGCAAAATTCACATTTAGGTCCAACCATTTAGCCAGCCATGAAAAAAGCGCCCGTCTACAGTCTATTAATCTCAGCGTGTTTGCTCACTGCGGTGGCGGCCAAGTGGAGCCGTCTTCCAAGTGTGGATAAAGTTCCCGTTAACATGAGTTCAGTGCTTGCAGGAACAACCGTGAGCAGTTCCAATGGAGTTTCTCCCTCTGGTGCGTTGGTGCTTAATGACCCGATGAAAGCGATTAAGCTCGCATCAGGACGTAGCGATGCAGTCATCAAATTTGTAAAACAATCCGTCGTTAAAAGTGCTTCTTTCGTGAGCGATGGTCTCGAAGGTAAAGTCGAGGTTGCGATGAGTGCTGACGGAAAAGCTTGGAATTCACTAGCTACATCCGTTTTCTCTCCCGCTGACCGAGTCGTTCAACTCGATACTGGTGCCGCACAGGGCCGTTACTTGCGTCTTCAGTTTGAACTGGTCCGTGGAGGCAGCATTCGAAGCTTTAAGGCTATCGGCTCTGATACAGACGCTAATTATACGGTCAAACAATCTCCAGATAATTCAGGATCTAAAGTAAATCTTGGTGGTGGTGCTGGAGGCGCTCGTTTGATTTATGTAAGCCCAGAGCTTTTCGGCAGCCGCAATGACGCTGTTCTCACAGGAGACCTGAGTTTCCCCGAAAGTGACGATAAATATCGCACTGCTATTTATGACCTCGGTCAAATTCGCTCATTGGATGAATTTGGTTCCGTGCATGCCAATCGCCCTGTTCGCTTGACGGTCTATGCTTTTGAAGTCCTTCCTGAAAAAGAAGACTGGCGTGGTCGCTTAGCTTTCGATCCAGCGGTCTTCGATACAATCGAACCTGTGGCAGTCGGCGAGGATCGTGACGGCAAAGGTTTTGTGAACGTGAAACCCAAAAAGCAGGTAAAATCACGCTATCTGGCGCTTCGCTGGGAGCCTGACTTCAATCCACCAGGTTTCAGCGTTTCAGGAATAAGCATCTCTGGTTCAGGTGTCGTAAGTTATCAGAGTGGTGACACAGTTGTCGAGACAACCACTAACTCGGGTGGAGATTCTGTCTCTAATATCAAAAGCCCAGATGGCAACATATCCATCACTGTTGACGGTGCTGGAAACGTCAGCACTGGAGCGGGCGCTCCAAGCGCTGGTGGCGGCCAAGGTGGGGGCGGGGGCGGACAAGAAGGTGGTGGCTCAGCAGATGCTCCAATCATCGGGCCAGCAGTTATGGGGGCTCCAAGTGCTCAAGGTGCTGGAACCAACGGGGTGTCCAAAAACCCAAGAAGTAAGGGCAAAGGAAAGTAATTTCGTTTGAACAAATTTTCCGAGGGCGGCAGTTTATACTGCCGCCCTTGTTGTTTTGATGCATATCTAATTTCTATGTTTTGTGGATTGGTGAATGCATTAGATTATTCTCCTGAGATAAATAATCATGCAACGGCGCGTCCCCTGCTCTATGAGGAACTGCAAATATGTCGTTTTGTTTGTCTGAATCACCCCGTACTCTCGGTGTGGCCCTCACGCCCCAAGGGGCGCACTTTCGTGTTTTCTCACGCCATGCTACGATCATGGACCTTTGTTTGTACGATGCCAGTGACCCGTCTCGCGAGCTGGCGCGCTGTCGTATGGAGCGTGAGGAGGTGGATGTGTGGCAGGTTTTTGTGCCGGGTGTGAAAGCGGGTCAACTCTATGGCTATCGTGCTCATGGGCCTTGGATGCCACAGAGCGCGTTGCGTTATAATCCGAATAAGTTACTGCTCGATCCTTACGCTCTGGCCATTGCAGGATCACCCCAAGGCGTGGCAACAATGCTGAGTACAAGGGGAATACAAAGCTATCCGGGTGCCTATGACAATGGTGCCGAAGCGTTAAAATCCGTTGTCATTGATGGGCGCTTTAACTGGGGCGAAGATGCTTTGCCTGGAGTGCCCTGGGATGAAACCATCATTTATGAAATGCACATTAAAGGCTTTACGAAGCTGCATCCGCAAGTTCCGGAACCGCTGCGTGGAACCTATGCTGGATTGGCACAGCCTTGTGTCATCGACTATCTCAAGCAACTTGGAGTGACGAGTTTGCAGTTATTGCCGATCCACCAGCATTTGGATGATCAGTTTTTGCTCGAAAGAGGGCTAACGAATTATTGGGGCTACAATACGCTGGGCTTCTTTGCGCCACATGCTGAGTATGCTGCGGCATGTGATCCACAGGATCAGGTGCGGGAGTTTAAGATGATGGTCAAAGCTCTCCATGCCGCAGGAATTGAAGTGATCTTGGATGTTGTTTATAATCACACGGCTGAGGGCGATGAGCGCGGTCCGTCATTGATGCTTCGAGGGTTGGATGACCGTTTGTATTATCGGCATACCTTTGATGAGCATGGGGCGAATTACATCAATGTGACTGGCTGTGGCAATGCGGTGGACTCCGCCAGCCCTCCCGGCTTGCGTTTGATCATGGACAGCCTGCGCTACTGGGTCACTGAGATGCATGTGGACGGATTCCGCTTTGACTTGGCGGTGACGGTGGCGCGCGACGACCATGACAATTTTGATGCGAACAGCCAATTCCTGGCTGCGATTTCTCAGGACCCGGTTTTATCGAAGGTAAAGCTCATCGCGGAGCCTTGGGACATCATGCGTCTGGATAGTTATCAGGTCGGGGCTTTCCCTGAGCCTTGGCGTGAGTTGAATGGCAAGTATCGGGACACGGTACGCAAATTTTGGGCTGGGCAGGAAGGCTCGACAGCTGAGTTTGCAAAGCGCCTCTGCGGAAGTCAGGACATCTACGGTAGCACTCAGCGCCCAGCTTTGAGCAGTGTGAACTTTATTACCAGTCATGATGGATTCACCCTTCTTGATCTTGTGAGCTACTCCAGCAAGCATAATGAAGCCAATGGCGAGGACAATCGCGATGGTGACAATCAGAATCACAGTTCAAACTATGGCGTGGAGGGGGCGACCAGCGACGAACGCGTATTAAGTCTGCGTGCTCGGCTGCGCCGCAGCCTGCTGGCGACCTTGATGACCTCCGTCGGTGTGCCGTTTCTAGTGGCTGGTGATGAGCGTGGACGAACGCAAAAGGGTAATAATAATGCCTATTGTCAGGACAATAAGTTGAGCTGGATCGACTGGAGCCAATTGGATGAGGAGATGCTAGTTTTTGCTCGTCAGATAATCGCCTTTCGGCGCGAGACACCGGAATTACGCAGGCGAGATTTTTTTGATGGTGTGATCAATCCTTCCACGGGCATGCCTGATGTGACCTGGTTGGAAGGGCAGGGAACTTTATTGTGTCACGATGAATGGCACGATCCTTCGCGAACACTTTTTGGTGCGTTGCTATCCGCCTCACCTCCTTTACTTTTTATGTTTAATCGTGGCGAAATGCCGCAGCCGTTCATTTTACCTGGAGGTTCAGAGTCATCATGGTCAATCGTCTATGATACATCCAGGAGCCCTGCTTTCTCGGGGGCTTCTTCTCAGGGGTATTCCGGGGGAGGGTACTTTGATCTTCAATCGCATAGTTTGGTTTGCCTGCGTTTGATGGAGGGTTCCTTCAAGCTTTTGTTGGCTTGTTGAGTCGTTGGTGAGAATAACCGTTTGAGAATGTCTTTTGGCTGGAAAAGTCAGGAGTTGTTTTAAATGGACGTGTTGAGATCAATCATTCACATGCGTTTAGACTTGGCTCGAGGTTGGGGGTGTGATTAATGGACCGCTCGATTTTACCTCTCATGACCGATTCATCTCCTTCTGTTTCCCGCACGGCTTGGCTGATCGTGGCATTGCTCTTCCCTGTGGCTTTGCTGAATTACTTGGATCGGCAGATGATCGCTTCCATGAAAAATTCGGTGATGGGGGACATTCCAAGCATTGGTAGTGAGGCTAACTGGGGATACATGCTGGGGCAGTTTAAATGGGTCTATGCCTTTTTTAGTCCCATCGGTGGCTACATTGCGGATCGGTTCAGCCGAAAATACACGATTTGTGGCAGCCTCATTATTTGGTCTGCAATTACTTATCTGACGGGGCAGGTGAGTGATTATCAGCAGCTGCTCTGGGCTCGAACAGCGATGGGCATCAGTGAGGCGTTCTACATCCCCGCTGCATTGGCTTTGATCGCTGATTTCCACACGGGTGGCACTCGGTCACGAGCCGTCGGCGTGCATCAGAC
This sequence comes from Verrucomicrobiaceae bacterium, assembly GCA_947463285.1. Classification (GTDB taxonomy): domain Bacteria; phylum Verrucomicrobiota; class Verrucomicrobiia; order Verrucomicrobiales; family Verrucomicrobiaceae; genus Prosthecobacter. Next base: position 6,921 of record CANHTV010000041.1, read on the forward strand.
AGGCATTTATTGTGGCGTGATGCTCGGTGGCTTCGCCGGTTATGTGGATGAGTGGCCGGACTTAGGTTGGCGTGGCGCTTTTGATTACACAGGATTGGCTGGTCTTTTGTATGCCTTGCCTCTGTTGTTTTTGCTCAAAGACGCGCCTCGTCGTGTCATGGCGAACGATGAAGTGGCTTATAAGCCGACAGTATTCAAAGCTCTGCATGAGTTAATGACCAGTCGTTCCTTCATTCTCTTGGTTCTTTATTTCACCCTTCCAGCCCTAGCTGCCTGGGTGGTGCGGGACTGGATGCCGGCCCTATTGCAGAAGGAGTTTAACATCAGTCAGGGTAAGGCTGGAGTGTCGGCCGCGCTTTACTGGCAGGCCGCAGCTTTGATCTCCGCCATATTGGGGGGCTGGCTGGCTGATCGCTGGATGCGAAAGACGCAGCGAGGCCGCATTCATATGAGCGCGATTGGCATGATCCTCATCGTCCCTGCCTTGTTTGGTGTGGGCAATGCGCCAGGCCTGAATTCCTTTGGGCTGGCGATAGCTTCACTGGTGCTTTTTGGCATCGGGTGGGGATTTTTTGATGGCAATAACATGCCCATCCTATCTCAGATCACGCGGCCTGAACTCCGGGCCACAGGTTACGGCATCATGAACTTCGTCAGTATGAGCTGTGGCGGTGTCGCTGACTGGGGGTTTGGGGTGCTGAATGACATGAAGGTGCCGCTAAATGTTACGTTCGGTATTTTTGCCAGTCTCTGCATCATCTCGGTAGTGCTGGTGCTGATGATTCGGCCTCAGGAATCAAAGTCCTGAAGATCGGCCTCGACAAAAGTTCAGCTCGTAGGTTTGATGCTCTGCCATGGCACTCACACTCGACGATATTCTCCAAGCTGCAGACGACCATAAAGCCAGCGATGTTTTCCTCATGGAAGGCGAGTTGCCACGCATGAAAATCAATGAACAGTTGATGCTCTTTGGCGATGAGCCGATGCAGTTGAATCAGATGGTTGGTCTTTGGCAGGCTTGCGGTGTGAATCCTGAAGGTGAGATGGACCGTGACTCCGGCCTAGTTTCGACAAACAAAACTCGTTACCGCGTGAACATGCATCGTGCGCTCGGGCGTCTGGGAGTCGTCATGCGGCGTATCCGCACTGAGTTGCCGGTTTTGGCAAACCTGGGCGTGCCTGACTGGCTGCTGACCAAGTGGGCCATGAAAACCCGCGGCCTGATTCTCGTCACCGGTCCAACGGGCATGGGAAAGAGCACCACGATGGCCGGTCTGCTCCAGTGGATGAACGAAAACCTCGCCCGCCACATCGTCACCATCGAAGACCCGGTGGAATTTATTTATCCCAATAAAAGCAGCATGTTCACCCAGCGTGAAGTCGGGCGGGATACGGCGAGCTATGCGCGCGGCGTTCGTGGTGCCATGCGGCAGGCACCCGATGTCATCATGGTGGGGGAAATCCGAGACCTGGAGACAGCTCTGACGACGCTTCAGGCCAGCGAAACCGGGCATCTTGTGCTCGCTTCCATCCATAGTGATAGTGTGGTCGATGCCGTGGACCGTCTCGCCCATCTTTTCCCTCCTGAGCAGTCCGGGCTTGGCCTACATCTGCTGTCCCAGCAGCTCATCGGAGCCATTTGTCAGAAGCTGATCCCCAAAATGGAGGGAGGCGTGCATTTGCTCGTTGAGCATCTCGAAAATGGCGGCGCGGTGAAGCAATGGATCGCCAAACAGGAGATGGATAATATCCGCAACTACATGCAGCGCGGCAATGATCCGAATTGCTGCACTTTCCTGACCAATATCATTCGCGCCTACGAAGCCGGCTACATCAGCGAGGCCGAAGCCATCGGTGCCTGTGGCAACGAAGTGGAGTTCCGCCGCGCCGCACGAGGTATCTCCTAAACCCTCTGAACTTTTGATAATTGTGAATAAGTCGAGTTTCCGGTTGACACCTCGCTAGGTACTTCTATTCTCGCGGCCCTCCTTTCCCCGTGTGGGTCCTATTGACCTACACGACCCAAAAAGAACCTTATGAAGACATTCTCTGCCAAAGCCGAAAACGTGAACCGCCAGTGGTGGATCATTGATGCCAAGGATCAAGTCCTTGGCCAAGTCGCCGTGGCTGCCGCCAATCTGATTCGTGGCAAGACCCGCCCAACCTTCACTCCTCACGTTGATACTGGTGATTTCGTCGTCGTCATCAACGCAGACCAAGTTCGCGTGACTGGTAAGAAAGAGCAGCAGAAGATTTACACCAGCAAGAGAGGTGGCTTCATCGGTAACCAGAAGGTCGAGACCGTTGAGAAAGTCCGTCAGCGCCGCCCAGAACTTCTTGTTCACCGCGCCGTCAAAGGCATGGTGCCACACAATCGCCTTGGCAATGCCATCGTGACCAAGCTCAAGGTATACTCCGGTGCTGAGCATCCTCATTCAGCCCAGAACCCACAGCCATTCTCGGTTGCCTAATTTAGTTCCTTCCCGATTCCAAGTTCATGAGCAAGCCCCTCAATAATTCTACTGGCCGCCGCAAGACAGCGATTGCCCGCGTTCACATTCTTCCAGGCTCCGGTTCGATTACCGTGAATGGTCGTGATTTTGAAGAGTATTTCCCGACCGTCGCTCTTCAGAACCAGATCCTTATTCCTCTGGCTCTCACCAACACACGTCAAAGCTTTGACTTCAACGTCAATGCTCATGGCGGCGGTATCACTGGCCAAGTCGGTGCTGTCAAGCTCGGTATCTCCCGTGCATTGATCGCTGTGAACCCAGAGCTTCGTGGGACACTCAAGAAGGCTGGCCTTCTGACTCGTGACTCCCGTGCTAAAGAACGTAAAAAGCCAGGTCGCCCGGGTGCCCGCAAGCGCTTCCAGTTCTCCAAGCGTTAATCGTTCGTGTCTCTGGTTTGTTTATTGGTTTTAAAACCCCACCTTTAGAGGTGGGGTTTTTTGTTGATCATTCACTCTATTTAATCCTGCCAGATAAAGATCACGGGCTTGTCGATGTCAGGATGCACGCTGTGATGCACCGGGCAGCCGAGGGCTGTGGCTTCCAAGACTTTGCGGTCTGGATGATCTGCCGGCAGAGGAATCTCAATGGTGATCGGCAGGCGCACAATGCGGCGTGGCGAGTCTTCGCTCATGTGTTTTTCCACACTGACTTTCATGCCGACGATGTCATAGCCTTTCTGCTGCGCCTTGATGTTCATGACAGTGGCCATGCAGCTCGCCAGAGCGGTGGCGACAAGGTCGGTGGGCGAAAACGACTCACCCTTGCCGTGATTGTCCACTGGGGCGTCAGTGATGATCTGGTTTTGTGACGGGCCGTGCGTGGCGTTGCAGCGGAGCTGGCCTGTGTAATCGACGGTGATGGAGACTGCCATGAGTGGGTGATGTGTGAAGTTTTGGTTGGGGGTTAATCCACATATCGCAGTTCATTGCCGGCGAGTAAAGCCTGGCAAAATGCCGCCCAGATGATCTTCTCGCGCTTCGTGGGATCAGGATGTTTGGAGACCAAGGTGAGATCCATCTCATGCAGCCAGTTCAAGTCGCGCTGAGTTTCCGAGTTTGTGGGCTGTCGAGTCAGAGCTTGACCGTAAGCTTGCTGGAGTCTCGTGGCATCATTCTTGGTCTGGCTGATCAGGCGCGAGGCGAAAGTCGCAGACTGCTTCACGATGAAATCATTATTCAGCAGGTAGAGCGATTGTGTGGCCAGGGTGCTGGCATCGCGCTTGCCAGTGACGGTGAGAGCATCTGGCAGATTAAAGGGTGTCAACTCGGGTGGCATGGAGTTTCTCAGGTGCAGCAGGTAGATGCTGCGATGATCGCTGGGTTGATGCAGCGGTGCCAGTTCGTTGATCAGGACGTCGCGATGCTGGATCAGTGAGCCTTGGCCGGGTTGTGGATTGAGGCTACCGCTAGCCACTAGTATTGCGTCACGGACGGACTCGGCGGAAACTCGGCGCCGTTGATGACGGGTTTGCAGGAGGTTTTCTGGATCAGCAGCCAGTGATTTTGCGCTGGCTTGGCTGCTCTGCTGATAGGTGCGACTGAGAACAATGTCCCGAATGAGCTGTTTGATGGACCAGCCACTTTGAATAAAGCGATTTGTCAGATGATCGAGCAACTCCGGGTGTGTCGGGCGCTCTCCAGAAATGCCAAAATCATCAGGAGTCCGGACCAGTCCTTCGCTGAAAAGATGCAGCCAGACTCGGTTGGTCATCACTCGTGCAGTCTGTGGATGCTTTGGGTGAGTCAGCCATTCAGCGAGTTGGAGACGGCCACTTTGTGTCGCTGGAGGCTTGAATTCAGTGTCTGCGATTGAACTCGCCGAGAGAAAACCGCGAGGAACAGCAGGGCCAAGTTTTTTGGATTCACCACCGATGTTCAGTTTACAGTCAACGATTGTTTTGGCGTCCCTGATGCCCATGGCAAGAGCAGCGTCCACTGCGTAATTGAAGCTGCTTTTGGCTGGGGTTTTACTGGGTTTGTTGCCTTTGATAATGAGTTCAATTTCGGTGCGTGGTTTGACGCGTGGTGCTTTTTTCAGTGGGTGCAGGGCCGTCTGATGTGCGGTCAAACCTTGATGAGCAGCAGCGCCCCACAAGGTCTCACTGCTTTTAAAAATGCCTGCCAAGGCATAGTAATCCCGGGTCGGGATGGGTTCAGTTTTGTGATCATGACAGCGGGCGCAGCCGATGCTCAGGCCAAGAATGCCATGACCGATGACGTTGATCTGATCCGCCACCACATCCATTTCAAAATTGTCGTTCATGGCCTTGGCTGGTTTCGATCCAATGGCCAGAAATCCTGTCGCGATGAGCTGGCGGTCTCTTTGTGACAATGAGTCAGCTGGCAACAGGTCGCCAGCGATCTGTTCTTTCACAAACACATCGTAAGGCCTGTCTTCATTAAACGCTTGGATGACGTAATCCCGGTAGCGCCAGGCATGGGGAAAGCTGGCGTTGCGGCTGAGGCCGTCGTTGCCGTTGGATTCTGCAAAACGTGCTACATCCAGCCAATGCCGCCCCCAGTGCTCGCCAAAGTGTCGGCTGCCAAGTAGGCGATCCACGAGAGTTGCGTATTTTTCATCAGACCATTCGCCAAGGCCTGCAAGGTCAGATGGCTGCGGCGGCAGGCCGATGAGATCGAAGCAGAGTCGGCGTATCAAGGTTTCCGTTGCGGCTGATGGGGCTGGCTTTAGCAAGCTGGCTTCCATCTTGGCTAGAATGAAGGTATCCAGGGGATCTCGTGGCCATTCTTTATGTCTAACCAAAGGTGTTTTAGGTTGACTGAGGGGCTGGTAGGACCAAAGCGCGGCTTTGTCGGTAGGAGTCTGATTGATCGCTGTTTTTGGCGTGGCTTCACGCGGGTCAGGGGCTCCCATGTTGACCCAGGTAATGAAGTCTTGGATCACCTGATCCGGTAGCTTTTTTTGGGGCGGCATCTCGATGCCATCGTACTTCAGGGCTTGGATGATGAGACTTTTATCGGGATCACCAGGGGACACTGTGGGGCCTGATTCACCACCGCTGATCATTTCACTCGGACTGTCCAGCCGCAGCTTGCCGCCGAGCTTTTTCGCGGTGGCGGAGTGGCATTCGTAGCATTGCTTGACCAGCACTGGGCGGATCTTGTTTTCAAAAAAGACACGCTGGTCCGGAGTCATGTCCGCTGCGATGCTCGAGGAGCTTGTCCATACCACGATCCAACCGCCGATGAGGCGGAGTGTGGAGCGATGATAGGCAGACTTCATGGGGGCTCCAATCTACGGGGATCGGCAGCCAGCTTTTGCGAAGCTGGTGCTTTTCAAACCAATCGACTCACTTCACCTGCACCGGATGCATCAGGTAAGCGATGAGGTCGCGGATCTGATCGGGCTGGAAAGCTAGGAGCAGGCCTTCCGGCATCATGGACATGGGAGAGGTCTCGGTTTTGGTGATTTCGGAGCGGTCAAGGGTCAAGGGCTCGGTCAAGGTGCGGAGGGTCAAGGTCTTGTCGGTGGTGCTGGTGATGACGCCGCTGAGCACGCGACCATCTTTGAGCGTGAGCAGGCTCATGCGGTAGTCCGCGCTGACCACGCCGCTGGGGTCGGCGATGTTTTCGAGGAGGTAGTCGAGGTTCGAGCGACCGCTGCCGGTGAGGTCGGGGCCGATCTTGCCGCCCTGCCCATACATCTGGTGGCAGGCACCGCAGATGGCGGTGAAGAGCACCCGGCCTTGGCTGAGGTTGGCTTTGGCCAAAGTGGGGGCGTCGAGCTGCTTCTTGAGCTTCTCGATGAGTTCCTTTTTGTCCGCAGCGGACTCGCGCAACTCTCCCCAGACTTCGGTCAGTTTCTTCGTGAGAGCCACGTCTTTGAAATCACGAATCTGCCGAGCATGGAAGGCGGTGACTTCCGTGCGAGCGATCCGTCCTTTACCCACGCTTTCGAGCATCACGGCGGCCCAGGCAGGGCGAGAGACGAGGGCATCAAGCACAGCGGAGTGTTCAGCGGGGGCGAACTTTCGGTAGTCCTTCGCGAGTCGTTGGCCGATGGCGGGATCATCAAACAGCGTCAGCCCGCGCACAGCGGTCACATTCAGCCCACGCACGTCGAGCAGACCTTCACAAACAGCGCGCAGGTCGGTGGGACGGGCCTCGATCAGGGTCTTCAGAGCAGCCTCGCGGGTGGGTATCTCCGCCTGGGTATCCAGCACAATCTTCTTCACGTCGTCCAGAGCCCGGCCATCACCGAAGAGGATGGATAGGTCGCGGATGAGAGGTGTTTGGTCCTTCGCCAGAACGGCAAAGTTATCCCAGTTCGCTGGCTTCGGCATCTTGCGCAGACCTTTGAAGGCCTCCGCCATGCCTTCGAGGAAGCTCGCCGCCTGCTCAGGCTTTGCGTTCGTCAGTAGCGCATTCAGATGCTCCGGCTTCGTCGCGAGACTGCGGCTGATCCACTTCAGCGTCTTTGGCCAAGAGCAATGCAGGGCGATCTTCACCAGCGCCGCCGGGTCATGCTTCGCCAGTGGGCTGATGCCAAACCAGACCATGTGTGGTAGGAAGGGGTCGTCGGCATGCTCTGCGTGCTTTAGCAGCTCGATGGCGAGTTCGGGGCGATGCTTCAAAGGCATTCGCTGGAGCGTGCTGGCGAGAGTGAGGTGGACGAGGCTGGATTCGTCGGTGCGGGCGAGATTGAGCAGGGTGTCTGCGTCTTGGATGTCTTGGATTGCTTGAGGATGCAGCTCACCTGTGACCAGATCGATAGGCCAGAACTGCGTCATCTCACGGATCTCCAGCACACGCTGATGCTCATTGCCATTCAGGTCAGCTTTTGGAAACGGCTTCCGCCAAGCGAAGAGCTTCTCCGGCTTCTTCACCTCTCCATAGCTGATTCTGAAGATCCGCCCGCTGGTGCGATGCACGCCAGTGCTGTCGTGGCATTCACCAGTGTCGCTCCAATCGAGGATGAAGCCGCTGCCGTCGGGGCCGGTGCCGATTTCGATACCTCGGAACCAGGGATCGTCGGTGAGGAAGATATCGGGCTCGTGCTTGCCGACGTAGCCGCTGCCGTTGCGTTCGAGTCGCTCCACATTTGCACGGCGACCGTGCATGTTCAGGGTAAAGAGCTTGTTGCGATACTGCTTGGGCCATTGATCTGCCTGATAGATCATCATGCCGATGTGGGCGTGGCCGCCGCCGAGGCTGTTCGCCTTGCCATCGCGGCTTTCCGTCCAGCTTCCGCTGCGGTCGTAGTGGTAGTGGTCGGCGATGGTGTCCAGCTTCTCATAGATCAGAGGATTCATCGTGTTCGAATCCATTAGATGCGCACCAGGGATCAGGTGCCAGAGATGGCCGGTGACGGTGTTGATGAAGAACATCTCGCCATTCGCATCCCAATCATGGCCCCAGGGATTCGTGGTTCCATGAGTCAGCACCTCGACGATTTTCCGCTCGGGATGAAAACGCCAGATGCCTCCCTTCATTGGCACGCGTTGTTCGTCTGGC
>CANHTV010000042.1 GCA_947463285.1 Verrucomicrobiaceae bacterium
CATGATGCTCAGCGCCATCGTGCTAGTGGTCGCTTGAAGAAAAATGGCGGAAGGGGTGGGATTCGAACCCACGGTGAAGTTGCCCCCACGTCTGATTTCGAGTCAGGTACTTTAGACCACTCAGCCACCCTTCCGGTTGTTTGAACAACTCTTTAAGATTAGCGGATCATCTGCCATTGGCAAGGCGCGTGTGGGATGATTTCACGACATAGCGTCCTAAGCAGCAGCTTTTTCCCAGTTTCCCGTGTGCCAGTTCAAGATCTCCAAGCCGGAGAAATGCTTTTTGTAGTCATAAGCGCTCGGCTCCTGAGTGGCATAGCCGGGATAGTAATAGCGGCAGCCGCGATCAAGGCTGAACTGGATTTCACAAAGCATGGTAAAGATGCCAAGGCTGCGCCAGGAATGCTCTGGCTCAAACATGCCATAAACGGCGGATGTCGCCTCGCTGCCAATATCGAGAAAGCTCAAGGCAATCAAAGCCTCTCCCTCATAGACTCGACACTCACAACACGTATTCGGACGAGTCGCGGGCTCAATAGAGAGGAACGTATCCAGTTCATCCGGAACATTTTCCTGAAACCGATTTTTGTGTCGGTGAAACATCTCACGAGCTTCCGCGCTCAGGCTGGCAGGTACAAATTCGCAGCAAAGGTCCGCATTGCGACGCATCACCCGGCGCTGGCTTTTGCTGAGCTGGAAGGCCTGCAAATCAAGCCTAAGAGGAGTGATGGTTTTGACCTGATCCTCATCAATACTGAGACTGTAACGAAAAAACATCTCCCCAAAATGTCTCCAGCCAGTAGCCCAAAGCTGGTCCATCACAGGAGCAGGGACGGATTCGCAGAGAAAAGTTTGATTGATGGCGGAGGACATTGGCAGAGACCTCACGGTGGTAAAAATAAGAGGCGAGTGCCACCACTCGCCTCTCACTTAAGTTTGACAGGATTTTCGTTAACTAACGAAGCTGATCTTGCCGATCTGCCCTGCGGCCATGGCTGCATGTTGTGCATCCGAGCAGGCGCGATCGATGGGGGCGTCTGGTGCGGCATTGTTTGGTGTTAACAGGGCGTTGGCGATCATCCAACGCTCGATTTCCTCTCCGCTAATGTCTGGCAGCATTGTGCCATTGATCTCAACGCAGGGGCTCAGCGGCTGACCACTTTTTTGCTCCATCTCCCAGCGGAAAGCGGGGTTCTTGATGATGTCTTTTTCCTCATAGTCGAGGCCATACTTGCGGAAGATGGCGCGGACGCCTTCACTCCAGCCGCAGTAAGTTTTGAGGTAGGCAGTGATTGTGGGTTGGCTCATGATGATAGTGTTTATGTGGGTCGATGTTACGAAACATTGCCTCAACTGGCCGCAATGGAATAAAGCTGACCAGAAAAGACTCTCAAGAGGATCAGACAAGGGCGGCGATGCGACGGCAGACTTCCTCGACATTAACACGGCTGTTGAAGGCGCTGATGCGGAAAAATCCTTCACCCGCACTGCCGAAGCCGCTGCCTGGAGTGATCACCACATTGGCTTCGTTCAGCATCTTGTCGAACATCTGCCAGCTGGTCAGCCCATTCGGGCAGCCGACCCAAACATAGGGTGCATTAACGCCACCGAAGACTTGCAGGCTAGCTTTCTGACAGGCTTCAACAAGCAGCTTGGCATTACCCATGTAATGCTCAATGAGGGCCGCGACCTGGGCTTTTCCTTCAGGGCTGTAAATGGCCTCAGCGCCACGTTGCACGATGTAACTGACACCATTAAACTTGGTGCTGTGGCGGCGGCTCCAGAGCGGGTGCACGGCCATCTTTGAACCGTCTTTTTTGCGCCCCATGAGACTTTTGGGGATGATGACAATGGCACAGCGGACGCCTGTAAATCCACCGTTTTTGGAAAAGCTGCGGAATTCGATGGCACAATCTCTGGCACCTTCGATTTCATAGATGCTGCGAGGGATGCTCGGATCTTGGATGAAGGCCTCGTAGGCAGCGTCATAAAGGATCGTGGTTCCGTTGGCGAGTGCATATTTCACCCAGGCTTCGAGCTGCGCACGAGTCGCTACGGCACCTGTCGGGTTATTGGGATAGCAGAGATAAACCAGATCCACAGGCTCATTTGGGATTTCGGGCACGAACCCATTTTCAGGATTGCACTTCAAATAATGCAAGCCTGCATAGGCTCCTGAATCGTCTGCTTCACCCGTATTTCCAGCCATGACATTGGTGTCCACATACACGGGGTAAACCGGATCGGTAATGGCAGTCCTGTTGCTCAAGCCAAAGATGTCCAAAATATTTCCAGTATCGCACTTACTGCCATCAGAGATGAAGATTTCATCAGCATCCACTTCGATGCCACGGGCCTTAAAATCATGCTCAGCGATGGCGTTGCGTAGAAAATCATAGCCCTGCTCAGGGCCATAACCACGGAAGCTGGAGCGGTCGCCCATCTCATCCACAGCTTGATGCATGGCCTTGCGGACGGCCTCAGGCAGAGACTCGGTGACATCACCGATGCCACAACGGATAAGCCTTTTTGCAGCCTCAGGATTCGCCTCAGTAAAGGCTTTCACGCGGCGTGCGATTTCAGGGAACAGATAACCAGCTTTGAGCTTGAGGTAGTTTTCGTTGAGGTAGGCCATGGTAGAAAAAGGAGTGTCAGTCTGGCGAATCAGACAAGGGATGCAAGCTTGCAGGACAATCTTCCCAATTAGGGATGCCTGATTGACACCAACCAAGCCAAGTGCGAAAAACCAAGCTTCAAAACGTACGATGAAGTATTTAACAGTCATCCGCCACGCCAAGTCTAGCTGGGATCATCCCGGCTTGGCGGATCACGACCGCCCACTCAATGATCGTGGTCACAAAGCCGCTCTCGGTGTGGGCAAATTTCTTCACTCCACCTACTTTGGAGCTATTGAAACTCCGGCTCTGCTGCCCAAGCCTGATCGGATGATCAGCAGCACGGCCGCACGAGCAATAGCCACCGCACAGCATCTGCGTGAGGAGTTTAATCTCGCGACCGAGCAGCTGCTACTGGAGTCACGCCTGTATTTGGCATCTTCCCAACAGATTCTGGATGTGGTGCAGGGTTTTGATGAATCTTGGAATCATGCCTTCATCTTTGGGCACAATCCCGGCTTACATGAATTTGCTGAACGGATCTTAGCACGGGCACACGTTACAAAAATGCCGACCTGCACGGCCATCATCCTGGCTCTGCCTGTGGCCTACTGGGCACTGACCGAATGGGGAGAAGCGCAAATGATCGGCTACATCATGCCGAAAACTTTGGAACGCAGATTCCCCGAACTCTATGCAGGAATTTCCCGCGTCGATGGCGAGGAATGACCTCTGGAGGCGCTGCGAAATTCGCTCTTAAGCCTTCTGAAGGAAGGTGAAAACGAGAATTCCAAGGATGAGAAAAAAGACGGCGATGAGCGCTCCAGAAATCATAGACGTGAGTTTTAACCGAAGAACTCTTCCGCTGCCAGTTGAAATTTTCCGTTGCAAAAGGAAATGAAGAAGGCAACTTCACTACCCTTATGGCAAAAACTTGTTGGCTCGAGCGCGAAAAGCGCAAAACAAAAACTGTTGAAAAATACGCTAAGCTTCGTGCAGAACTTAAAGCGAAAGGCGACTTCGTTGGCCTCTCTCTTCTGCCTCGCGATGCCAGCCCAACTCGTCTGACTAATCGCTGCCGCGTTTCTGGTCGTCGTCGCGCTTACATCCGCCGCTTCCAGATGTCTCGTCTGACCTTCCGTGAGATGGCCTCTGCAGGCCTTATTCCTGGAGTCACCAAGTCGAGCTGGTAATTACAGCCAAATTCGGTCCAGGGAATGTCTCTCTGGACTTTGCTTTTGGGGAGGCATGGGCTCCAATTACCTCTATGCCGACTTATTCTTACATAGCAGAGAACTTCGAAGAGGCATGTACCTCATGTCGGAGAGGCTTTGATCTGAGACGCCCTATGGACAGGGCACCCCTCACTCATTGTCCCTTGTGTAAAAGGCCCGTGAAAAAACTCATCAGCGCCTTCAACACGCCAAAAGTCACCAAACCGCTTTCCGTGAGTGATGCCAAAAAGGCAGGATTCACCATCTTGGAAAAGCGCTGTGATGGCAATTACGAAAAGCTCTAGGCCTCACTCTGCTGCCCTAGCAGGCTTCTTTTGTTATGATTCTTTACCCTCACAGCTCAACGCTACTTGCCATCGGCGGTGGGCATGAAATCCAATATACTTGGAATCTGGGAACTTCGGAACTCGTCTGGTCTATTCTAGCGATCCTATTTTTTGTTTTGCTCAATGCATTCTTCGTGGCCGCTGAGTTTGCCATCGTCAAAGTTCGCAGCACGCAGCTGGATGAGCTCGTCGAAAAGGGCCAAAAATCAGCCACTCTAGCCAGAAAAGCCCTCAGAAACCTAGATGGTTATCTTTCTGCGACACAGCTCGGCATCACCATTGCCAGCATCGCCCTGGGGATGGTCGCCGAGCCGCTGGTGGCACGTATTGTCCAGCCCCCTTTGTACTCTATGGGCCTGAAAGATGATGGCATGCTTGCCTCAATCTCCATCGGCATCAGTTTCACTATCGTCACATTCCTTCACGTCGTACTCGGTGAGCTGACGCCAAAATCTCTGGCCATCCGCAAAGCTCTGGGCACCACTCTAGCGATCAGTGCACCGCTGCATTTCTTCTACGTGCTGTTCAAGCCAGCGATATGGATCCTCAACGGCGCAGCCAATTGGCTGCTCAAAGCCTTGTTTCGTTTGGAACCAGCTTCGGAAAGCGAACTGGCCCACTCGGAAGAAGAGCTCCGCCACATCGTCTCCGAAAGTCAAAAATCCAAAGAGGTCACGGAGACAGAGAAGGACATCCTGCTTAATGCCCTGGCTCTTAATGACCGGTGCGTCAGAGATGTCATGACGCCGCGTAATCGCATCGTCACGCTCGACACAGGCGATTCCTTCGAGACGAATCTCAAAGTCGCCATCGACTCTAAACACACCCGCTATCCGTTGGTCGAGGGGCATCTCGATCACAGCCTAGGCATCATTCACATCAAGGATCTCATTGCCCTGGTGGGTAAACCAAATGCCGATCTGCGCTCCATCCGCCGTGATTTACCCATGGTGCCAGAAATGCTGCCAATCGACAAACTGCTGCGTTTTTTCCTCGATAAACATGCTCACATCGCCCTCGCCGTAGATGAATACGGCGGCGCTGTCGGAGTCGTCACCCTAGACAATGTGCTGGAAGAAATCGTCGGCGACATCCAAGACGAGTTCGATCAAGAGGCCAGTGAATTTCGCAGGATCAACGATGATGAATTCATCGTGGAAGGCACACTCAATCTCTATGAAATCGCTGAGCACTCAACTCTTGAGATCGAGAGTGACGAAGTAACAACCATCGGCGGCTATGTGACTCATTTGTTAGGCCATCTGCCAAAAGTCGGCGAAAAAGTGCGCATCGCTGACTACGAAGTGACCACTACAAAGGCGGACCTACGCCGAGTCCAACAGCTGCATTTTCGCCGAATTTTCAAGAGCACTGAAGAGGAAAGCAGTGAACTGGAATGAAGAAACTCTTTGTCCTGAGACTTTTCCCGACCAAATACGCCGTCCTCATCGTTTCTTACTGACGTGAATCCCACACCCAAAAAATCCATCATGACTTGGCTTACCTTCGCACTCCTCACCGTGCTCTCCTGGGGCGTTTATGGCGTCATCCTCCACAAAGGACGCGGCTATATGCCGATGGGGCCTGAAACACCTCACGCAGGACTCAAAGCCTTTCTCTTTGTTTGCATCGCCTATGCCATTATCGGCGTGATCGCGGCCTTGGTTTTGAAGGCTCGCGGCTCTAACTGGAGCTTCACGAATGCCGGCATCTCTGTGAGTTTGATCGCGGGTGTCGCAGGTGCTCTTGGCGCCCTCACCCTCGTACTGGCGCTCGGAGCCGCAGCAACACCTCTTGAAAAAGGTGGTGGCGGCTTTGGTCTCGCAGCAGCAGCGGCTGTGATGCCGATTGTTTTCGCAGGTGCGCCAGTGATCAATACCATTACCGCCATGATCGTGCATCCACCGGAAGGTGGCTGGTCAAAGCTTCCCCTGCCCTTCATCGCAGGATGCATCCTGGCCGCTGGTGGCGCGTTTTTGGTGGCCAAATTTGCCCCATCCAACACCGGATCTGTCAAAGCTCATGCCGCACCTTCGACACCCGCTGCGAAGCACTGATATGCCGCTCCAATTAATTTGATGACAAGGCCAGAGACTCCGCGTCTCTGGCCTTTTTGTTGTTTGTCTGCAAACGCTGAATCTGAGTATTGAGACAGGCCGCATCCCGTGCTAACCCACACGTTCTATGCTCGAACTTGATGCTATCCAGAATGTCCTCGCTGAACGTTATGCCACACCCGCCATGCGCGCCCTATGGTCGGGCGAGGGCAAGGTTAAACTGGAACGTGATTACTGGATCGCCGTGCTGAAAGGTCAGCGTGACCTCGGCATACCTGTGCCAGATGGCGTCATTGAGGCCTATGAAGGCGTCAAAGACCAGGTCAATCTGACAAACATCATGAAACGTGAACGCATCACGCGTCATGATGTGAAGGCACGCATCGAGGAATTCTGCGACCTCGCGGGGCATGAGCATATTCACAAAGGCATGACCAGCCGTGACCTCACGGAGAATGTGGAACAGCTACAGGTCTTCCGTGCCCTCTTGGAAATCCGCAAAAAGAGCATCGCTGTTCTCGCTGGTTTTGCCCGACGCGCCCAAGAAACACGCGACATTCCGTTTACCGCCAGAACTCACAACGTCGCAGCCCAAGCCACCACTTTCGGCAAACGCTTGGCCATGTTTGGCGAAGAAATGCTCCTAGGTGTCCAGGCTTTAAACAGTCTGATCGAAAGCTATCCTGCGCGTGGACTCAAAGGTGCTGTGGGCACAAGACTGGATCAGATCACGCTGTTTAACGGTGACTCCTCGAAAGCACGCGCTTTGGAAGAACGCATTCTACATCATCTCGGCATCAACGCGGCGCTCGATTCAGTTGGGCAGGTTTATCCGCGTAGTCTCGACATGCAGGTCGTGTCCACACTTTGCCATGTCGCCAGCGGTGCAGGCAGCTTTGCCAAGACCCTGAGGCTCATGGCCGGGCATGAACTCGCCAGCGAGGGCTTCGCCAAAGGTCAGGTCGGTAGCTCTGCCATGCCGCACAAGATGAACAGCCGCTCTTGCGAGCGCATCAACGGCTTCCACGTCATCCTCAAAGGCTACCTCGCCATGGCAGCGGGCCTGGCTGGAGATCAATGGAATGAAGGCGACGTTTCCTGTTCCGTAGTGCGTCGCGTCATGCTTCCCGATGCCTTTTTGGCGATGGATGGTCTGCTCGAAACAACGCTGACAGTACTCAATCAGATGGAAGTCTTCGAGGCTGTCGTCGAGCAGGAGCTGATGCGCTATCTACCCTTCCTGCTGACAACGACCGTGCTCATGGAAGCCGTCAAAACCGGTGCAGGCCGCGAGGCCGCCCATGAAGCCATTAAAGAGCACGCCGTGCAGGTCGCCAAAGACATGCGCACAGGCAAGGTCGCCCAAAATGACCTCTTCTCACGTCTCGCGGCTGACTCACGCCTCGGACTGGGCGCAGATGCCTTTGAAAAACTCACCACCCACGGCCGCAACAACACAGGCGACGCTCCACAGCAGGTGGATTTCTTTGTCGAACGCATCGGCAAACTCAGCGCCGTTCATCCTGAAGCCGCCGCCTATCAGCCAGGCTCTATTCTGTGATGGCCAGCAGCGCTGATTCAAAGCGCTGGATCAAATCCGCCGTGTCCTCCAATCCGGCAGACACGCGGATGAGATGACTTGGCACACCACAGCTGGCCGCCCATTCGAGCTCTTCATAATGGGCTAACAAAGTGTAGGGACAAACCAGCGTAAAATTCGTGCCCAGACTTGGCCCCTTGCAAACCTGCAAGGCATCGTAAAAACGCGGGCTGGTGTTTTTGGCGTCCTTCAGAAGGAATGAAAAAAGACAGCCATATCCGCCATTCTCACGACGGATGAACTCATACCCCTGACCGCCCTGAA
Source organism: Verrucomicrobiaceae bacterium (assembly GCA_947463285.1). Lineage (GTDB taxonomy): Bacteria > Verrucomicrobiota > Verrucomicrobiia > Verrucomicrobiales > Verrucomicrobiaceae > Prosthecobacter. The sequence continues at coordinate 8,098 of CANHTV010000042.1, forward strand.
CTTTGGCATGCCAGATTTTCTCCACGGCTGGATGCGCGTGCAGGTAATCGGCAAGAGCCAGTGCATTTTGACTCATCTTATCAGCACGCTCGGCAAAATCGCGGCTGTTGATTTCCAATGCAACCGCGTCTCCATGCCACAACTCATTGTCAGCGTTAACGGCAAGAAAAGCCTGGAAAGCCTGATGATGAGGCGACTGGCGATTCAAAATCACACTCCCAGCCAGCACATCTCCAGCACCGGAAAAAGTCTTGGTCAGACTGGTTGTCACGATGTCTGCAACACGCATCGCATTGGCATGAGCTACCGTCGAAATCGTATCGTCGATGATGATGGGCACCTCAGGCTGCGTCTCCGAGCGGATTTGCAACAGACGCTCCAGGTCAATGCAGCGAAGCAGAGGGTTGCTCGGTGCCTCACAAAATAAACCGGCGAGAGGCTCACGGACCAAAAGCGCCCGCAGTTCATCGTACTCCTCCTCTCGAATCAGCGGAAGGAAATGAGCACCTTCACCAAAAAGCTGCTGAAGCTTCAGCACATCGACATAAGGGAAATCCAGCTGTGCTGTTTTTCGGCCGGGAAAAAGCGCTGTCAGCATCCGATGAACGGCGAAGTTGGCCGCCATGCCCGATGGAAATAAAAAAACATCCTCAGGCTGCTGACCAGACAGCGCCGCAAGACGCTCACGAAGTCGCAAGCTAGCGGCTACACCATCGGCCTGCGTCGTGGAAGCTGAAGTCGAACCAATCACCTCGCAGGCCTGTCGTGTACTGACCACCTCACCACAAAAGCGCCAGTAACGGCGGGCTTCCGAGTAGGCCTCGGCAGGGAAAGCAATCACCGCCAGCCCGTTCACCCACGACGTACAGCGTCCGCTGAAAGCCGTGCGACCGATAAACTCACGGCAACGCTCGGCATGACGAAGATTGGGGAAAACCAGACAGCGTTCCCCCTCTTGAGCGAACTCCTTTTCAGCGGTCTCAAACAAGGCTGCAACGGCAGGCGGGCAACAGAAGCGCGGGTAGCCTGAACGAAATTTCGAGACCACATCGGGATCTTTTTCCTCGTAGCCAATGACGTGCCGCCACAGAGGCAGACTGACGCTGACGCCATACTCATGATCAGGCAGCGGACTGCCCAGGGAGTCCTCCTGCCAAAGGGGATGATGAATCAAATCAGACATGATCAGGCTTTAGGCATTCAGGGCATTTTCGATGTCCGTCCAGAGATCTTCCACATGCTCGATACCGACTGAAAAACGGATCAAGCCATCTGTCACACCCGCCTCAAGGCGGATATCCCGAGGGATGGAAGCGTGCGTCATCGTCGCAGGATGACAGACCAAAGACTCAATGCCACCTAGACTTTCAGCCTGTGTAAACAGTCGCAGGCGGCGGATAAAGGCCAGCGCCTCGTCTTGAGTATGACCAAAATCTGCCAGCAACATTCCGCTTCCACCAGTCATCTGCTTCTTCGCCAACTCATACTGAGGATGGCTCCCCAGGAAGGGATAACGCACACTGACGACACCTTTTCGGGCCTCCAAGCGCTGGGCGACATCAAGGGCATTAGCACAGTGACGCTCCATCCTCAGCACCTCCGTCTTTACGCCACGAGATGTCAGCCATGTATCAAATGGGCTGGGCTGCAAACCGAGAGCCTTCTGCGAAAAGATCATTTTTTCCTGCCACTCGTCAGAGTTGGAGCAAACGGCTCCCCCCAGGGCATCCGAATGCCCATTCGTGTACTTCGTCGTGCTGAGCAATGACAAGTCCGCCCCCAGATCCAGGGGCTTTTGCAGCAAGCTGGAGGCAAAGGTATTATCAACCACCACTGTGGTACCCACCGAATGCGCCACGTCAGAGATGGCCTTGATGTCGAGAATCTTGAGCAGAGGATTTGTCGGAGACTCCAGCCAAACCAGCGCCGGCTTGATCTGCGCGATCAGAGGATAGTTGGCCGGATTAGCCAGGTTTACATACTTGATATGCACGTCGAACTTCCTGAGCACACGCTCAAAAAGCCGGTAGGTGCAGCCATAAATATTCTGCTCGGAGATAATGGTATCGCCAGCTTTTAAGCCAAAGGCAATGGCCGTGATGGCAGAAACACCGCTGGCAAACACGGTACAATGCTGCGCATTTTCTAGGCTCGCCAGCGTGGTCTGAAGATTGCGGAAATTGGGGCTGCCACTACGGGTGTAGTCAAAGTTACCAGGATTCCCGGTCTCAAAGGTCGAGGTCATGTAAATCGGCGGAACCACGGCCCCCGTTTCGCTGCGGTAGTCTTGACCGACATGGATGGCGCGCGTCTCGAAACGTGCTTCGCTTGGCACTGTGGGATCTTGCTTCATGGTGAGCACGCACTCAACCACGCCAGACCATACATGCAAGAGATGCCATCGTTCTCTTAGACTGTCACTTGTGCCCAAGCGTAAACTGTCGCATAACCGCGCCCGGCATGTCTTCAAGAATCCCCGTCATCCTGAACCCAGCGGCAAAGAGCACCCAAGCTGCGGCTCGGGAAAAAATCATTCAGGCCCTGTCGCCCACCCCAGAATTGATCATCACCACCGCTCCCGGTGAGGCGACACAAATTGCCGAGAAGCTTGCTCAGGAAGGCCACGAACTCGTCGTCGCCGCGGGTGGCGACGGAACGATGAACGAAGTGCTGCAAGGCTTGTGTCGGGTGAATTCTAAACGCGGCGAACACCAGAAGCACACAGCTCTCGGCATACTGCCCGTCGGCACCATGAACGTGTTTTCTTTGGAGCTGGGAATGCCGTCCGCAGACATCAGCCGTTGCTGGGAGATGATCACCCGCAGCAGCCTGCCTGAAATCGACCTCTGGCAGGCCAATGATCAATACTTTGTGCAACTGGCAGGTGTCGGTTTTGACGCCGAAATCATTCAGGAAACGCCCTGGGAACGGAAGAAGAAATTTGGCCCGCTAAGCTATGCAATGTCGGCCATGCAAGTGCTGATGAGAAAACAACCCACGCTCACGGTCCAAAGCGATGGCATACCCGACATGCACGGCTCCGTGGTGCTGATCGGGGCGGGCAAGCATTATGGCGGCCCCGTGCCCGTCTTCCCCAAGGCCAGCAATCAGGACGGCCTGCTGGATGTGATCATCTTCCGTGGCTTTGGCGGGCTGGAATTTGCGCAAATGTTCCGCTCCATCTTTGAGCGCGGTTACGAAGCAGCTGATGACATCGACTACCTGCAGCTAAGTGAATTCACGGTTGTGTCAAAACCTGACGCTCCCTTTGAAATCGATGGTGAATTGGCTCATGGAGCGACGCCTGTTATATTTAAACAAGCACCGTTTAAGCTGCGCGTGGCCGTTTGAAATCAGCGGAACTTTGATGGTCCGCCACCGCTGCGCTTGCTAGAAGGACGTTTCCCGAAGGAGGACCTAGACCCTTCATCTCGACCAGATGAACGTGGTCTGTCTGAACTGCTGCGTCCACCACGAGAGGGGCGCCCAGCAGGTGCAGCACGATCATCGCGCTTGGTTCTTGGAGTGCCTTCAGGACGAGCACGTCCACGGCCAGCAGGACGTTCTTCGCGGCTTTCCCGATCTGGACGAGCACTTCCACGTCCTGTAGGGCGCTCTTCGCGGTCATCTCGCTCGGGGCGGGTGCGGCGCTCAGCACGACCTTTACTTGGACCACGCGGTGCACGTTCAGGTTTAGAACGCTCTCTCGTTGATTTGGCTCTCAAGGGACGAATGACTTCTTCGTCATCCTCGCTCTCCACTTTGGCGACCTTGGCCTTCTCGATACGAGGCGGCCGACCTGTAGTTCCCTCTGCGGAAAAAAATCGTTCAACTTCCGTCGAAGAGAGCTGCTTCCAGCCACCTTTTTGCAGACCTTTGAGCTCTAGCCAGCCGATGCGAGTGCGAGTCAGACGTTCCACCTCAAAACCTAACTGGTAAAACATGAGGCGAATCTGCCTCTTTAAACCCTGTTTGAGTACGACATGGCAGCGGTATTCAGTGACCATCCAAGCACGCTCAGCTTTCGCATAGCCTTCTTCAGTCAGCATGCCTTTGACGAGTTTTGCCATCGTCGCTTGATCCATGGCCTTGTCCACGATCACCTCGTATTCCTTCTCCGCACCTTTGCTCGGGTGGATCAGGTGATGGGAAAGATCTCCACGGTTGGTCAGCAGTAGCAGCCCCTCGCTGTCCTTGTCCAGACGGCCAACATGATGGAGCGTCTGGAGCGGTTTGGGTAGAAGCGCATAGATCGTCATGCGATCTCGCTCGTCGCTACGACTACAAATATAACCCCGTGGTTTATTGAGGGCTATCACCACTCCTGTTTCAGTACGAACAGGCTTGCCGTCGACGTTCACCTGATCACTCGGCTCAACCTTAGTGCCTAAATCCTTGACCAAATGGCCATTGATGGAAACACGGCCTTCTAAAATAAGTTGCTCAGAACCCCGGCGTGAACCGAGGCCACACTGGCTGAGGAATCGGTTGAGTCGCACAATGATGTGTCGGCGGCCTAAACCGCCAGACTTCAGGATTATTCAGACTTAGTCTTTGGCAGGCCGGTAGGAAGGCGACCTTCCTTCCAGAGACCACGAGCTTTCAGGAGCTTGATACGCTCACCGCGCTTAAGAACACTGCGCTTAGTTCCGACGGAACCACCGGATGATTTGAGGCTGCGATGCTGCGACATTAGTTTGAAGAGTAAAAGTTAAAGATGCGAAAAGGGGTGTAAAGAATAGGCATCCTGAAAGGGATGTGCAACCGATTTATTCTCCTGGCTAGTCTGACTCGTTCCTCGTTGCGATATTCGCCTTACTAGCTCCAGTGCCACCCATGCGCGCCAGCTTGTTACTCTGCCTCATGTCCACTACCACCCTTGCCCAGAGCCTGACCTACCCCGTCACCCGAAAAGACGACAGCGTCATCGACGACTACCACGGCACGAAGGTGGCTGATCCCTACCGCTGGATGGAAGACGACAACAGCGAGGAAACGAAGGCCTGGGTGAAGGCGCAGAACGAGGTAACCTTTAGTTTCCTCAAAGCCATCCCGAAGCGTGAGCAGATCCGCGAGCGCCTGCAAAAAGCCTGGAACTATGAGCGCACGGGCATCCCCTTTGAGCATGGCGGGAAGTGGTTCTTCAATCGCAACTCCGGCCTGCAAAACCAGAGCGTGCTGTATGTCGCCGACTCGCTAGAAGCCGAGCCTCGGGTGCTGCTCGATCCCAACACACTGTCCAAAGAAGGCACGACCTCACTGACCGAAACCGCACCGAGCGAAGATGGCAAATGGCTCGTCTATGGCGTGTCGAAAGCCGGGAGCGACTGGCAGGAATTCCGCGTCAAAGACATCGCCACAGGCAAGGACACGGAGGATCTGATCGAGTGGGTGAAGTTCAGCGGAGCATCATGGGCGAAGGACAGCAGCGGCTTTTACTACAGCCGTTACCCGAAGCCGAAGGAAGGTGCCGCACTCACCGAGGCGAACAAGAACCAGACCGTCTATTTCCACAAACTCGGCACCCTGCAGAGCGAGGACAAATTGATCTACGCCCGCCCCGATCAGCCCGATTGGGGCCTGCACGCCTACGTCACCGATGACGGCCACTACCTCATCTACAGCGTCAGGCACGGCACCGACCCGAAGAACCGCTTCTTCTACCAGGATCTGAAGCAGGCTGAAGCGAAGGTGGTCGAGCTGCTGAATGACTTCGATGCCTCCTACAGCTTCATCGAAAACATCGGCACCACGTTTTACTTCCACACCGATCTCAAAGCGCCGCGCTATCGCGTCATCGCCATCGACGTCAGCAAACCCGCGAAGGAAAATTGGCGCGAGATCATCCCCGAAGGCGCGGACAAGCTCGACAGCGTCTCCTGCGTGGATGGTCAGCTCCTTTGCAAGAGTCTCAAAGATGCCCGCAGCGCCATGGTGGCCTATGATTTCGAGGGCAAAAAGCTCCGCGACATCGAGCTGCCCGGCATCGGCACCGTCGGTGGCTTTAGCGGCAAACGCAGCGACAAGATCACGCACTACGCCTTCACCAGCTTCACCACACCCGGTGCGGTCTACCACTACGATGTCGCCAGCGGGAAGAGCACCCTTTGGAAACAACCGAAGGTCGATTTCGATGCCACGCCGTATGAGACGACGCAGGTCTTCGTGAAGAGCAAAGACGGCACGAAGGTGCCCATGTTCCTCGTCCATAAAAAAGGCCTCAAGCTAGATGGCAACAACGCCACGCTTCTCTACGGCTACGGGGGCTTCGACATCAGCCTCACGCCGAACTTCTCCATCGGTCGCGCCATCTGGCTGGAACTCGGCGGCGTCTATGCTCTGGCGAATCTGCGTGGCGGCGGCGAATACGGTGCCGAGTGGCATCTGGCCGGGACAAAGCTGCGCAAACAGAACGTCTTCGATGACTTTATCGCTTGTGCCGAGTGGTTGCAAAAAGAAGGCTACACCTCGCGGAAAAAGCTCGCCATCATGGGCGGCAGCAACGGTGGATTGCTCGTCGGAGCCTGCATGACTCAGCGTCCTGAACTTTATGGTGCCGCGCTGCCCGCCGTCGGCGTCATGGACATGCTGCGCTTCCACAAATTCACCATCGGCTGGGCCTGGAAGAGCGACTACGGCAGCAGCGAAAACGCCGACGAATTTGCAGCTATCCACGCCTACTCCCCACTGCATAACCTGAAGCCCGGCATGCGCTACCCCGCCACCCTCGTCACCACCGCCGACCACGACGACCGCGTCGTCCCCGC
>CANHTV010000043.1 GCA_947463285.1 Verrucomicrobiaceae bacterium
ATCTCGTCGGCGGCAGCGGCAGCAAGATCACCTACGCCGCCTGCCAGGAACTCGCCGATGACGCCCAGGCGCTGCATCTTTCCAGCATCACCGCCGGACGCGATGCCAGCGTGAAAAGCTTCCAGGTACAGCTCGGTGCCGCCTTCAGCCGCAGCGAGAGCGTCAGCGACCTCGTCGGCCAGGGAGCCCGCAGCGACATGCTCAGCGTCAGCTTGCCCATCGGCGAGCAGATCGTCGATCAGCGCACGCTTCAGCGTCACAAAGCCCCTCACGCCACCAGCGACCTGCTTTACAAAAACGCCCTCTACGGCCAGTCCCGCAGCATCTTCAGCGGCCTCATCATCGTCGATGAAGGCGCGCACTACACCGACGCCTACCAGACCTGCCGCAACCTGCTCAACAGCAACGAAGCCGAAGCCAACAGCCTCCCCGGCCTCGAAATCAACGCCGACCAGGTCAAATGCAGCCACGGCGCCACTAGCGGCCCCATCAGCGACGAAGAACTCTTCTACCTCAAAGCTCGCGGCATCAGCGATAGCGAAAGCCGCAAGCTCATCATCGAAGGCTTCCTCGCCGGCGTGGTCGAGCGCTTTGGCAACAGCGAACTGCTCGACACCCTCGTCGCCCGCATCGACGAGAAGCTAGAGCGGGCGGTTTAAACAAGGCGTGTCCCGATCATGCGTGTGGCGGCTGCAAAAGATGTACCTTGAGGGGCGTTGTTTGCAGCCACCATGAAAGCTCTCCTTCGTCTCGGTTCATCGTTCCTGATCGTTGCCCTGTTCTGCTCGTTCGACAAACCTGCGCCGCCAGAGGGCTTTCGAGCCATTTTAAACGGCAAGGATTTATCCGGCTGGTATGGGCTGAATCCTCACGCCGGAGTGAAGCTGGAAGGTGAGAAAAAGGCCGCCAATCTTAAGCAGCAGCGTGAAGATTTTGCGAAGCATTGGAGCATCGAAAATGGAGAACTGGTGAACATCGGCACCGGTCCGTATGCCACCACGGAAGAAGCGTTTGGTGACATCGAATTCCTGATCGAATACAAGACCGTCGCCAAGGCTGACAGTGGCATTTACATGCGTGGTACCCCACAGATTCAGATCTGGGATCATCATCAGGTCTTTGATCCAGCGAAGCCTGACCGCAAACCGCATCTGGGCTCGGGAGGTCTTTTTAATAACACGCCCAACACTCCGGGCCGTGATCCTCTGGTGCTGGCAGACAAGCCTTTTGGCGAGTGGAATCAGTTCCGCATCCGTCAGATCGGTGCACGGACTTGGGTGTGGCTGAACGGCCAGCTCGTGGTGGATGGCAACGTGATGGAAAATTACTGGGACCGTAGCCAGCCCTTGCCAGCCAAAGGCCCCATCATGCTTCAAACCCACGGCGGCGAGATCCGCTGGCGGAATCTTTTCGTGCGCGAGATCGGTGCTGAAGAAGCCACCAAGATCCTAGCCGAGGCTGATGCCAAGAAATAAAGGCGGCTAAGGTCTGGACTCGCCACTTATCACAGCAGCCGCCACTCGTGGCCGTCTTGGCGGAGGAGGTCGTCGGCTTCTTTGGGGCCCCAGCTGCCGGCGGGGTATTCACACATCGGCGGTGGGGTGGCTGATTTGTGCCAGGCGTGTTCGATCTCGTCGATGAATTTCCAGGCGCTTTCCACTTCGTCGCGGCGGGCAAAGAGGGTGGCATCTCCGGCCATGGCATCCAGCAGCAGACGCTCGTAGGCCTCGGGGCTTGCTTTGCCAAAACTGGATGAATAGCGGAAGTCCATTTTCACCTGCTGCATGGACATGGCTTGTCCGGGTTGCTTGCAGAGAATGCGCAGGGCAATGCCCTCATCTGGCTGGATACGGATGACGAGCGTGTTTTCACTGCTGCCGGGCAGGCGTGCGGTGGCAAAGGGCACCTGCGGGGGTTTTTTGAAGTGAATGCTGATCTCGGTGGCTTTTTTCGGCAGTTGCTTGCCGACGCGGATGTAAAACGGCACGCCCTGCCAGCGCCAGGTGTCGATGAAGAGCCGCAGCGCCACGTAGGCTTCCGTCTTGGATTCAGGATTCACGCGATCTTCCTGTCGGTAACCCACGCGAGAAACGCCATCGACGCTGCCTGCCGTGTATTGGGCACGAATGACATTGGCGCCGACGGCTTCAGGGCCGATGAGAGGGCGCAGGGCGCGGATGACTTTGACCTTTTCATCACGCACGCTGTCGGCGCTGAGATCGGTCGGCGGCTCCATGGCCACGAGGCTGAGGAGCTGGAAAAGGTGATTCTGCACCATGTCACGCAGCGCACCGGCGGTGTCGTAGTAGCCGCCGCGTCCGCCTTCCATGCCGAGATTTTCGGCGCAGGTGATTTGGACATTATCGATGTAGCGGCTGTTCCAGTTGGGCTCGAAGAGCGCATTGGCAAACCGCAGCACCATGATGTTCTGCGCAGTTTCTTTGCCGAGGTAATGGTCGATGCGATAGGTATCTTTTTCCTCAAAAGTGTCCGCCACTGCTGTATTCAGCGCCTTCGCTGTGGCGAGATCTTTGCCGAAGGGTTTTTCACAGACCACGCGAGCCCATTTGCCGCCCACGCCATGGTTGAGACCAGCTGCTTTCAGCATTTCCAGGATCGGCTTGAAGGCCTCGGGTGCGCTGGCTAGATAAAACAGGCGGTTGGCGGGAGTGCCACGCTCCCTGTCAAACTGGTCCAGGAGCAGCTTCAGCTTCACATAGCCCGCGGGATCTTCGAACTCACTGCGATGGTAATGAATGCACTGGGAGAAGCTTTCCCAGAGTTCATCGTTGTGCCCCTGACGTGAGTTTTTACGATTTCCCACCTCTAGCTCGGTGCGGAAGGCCTCATCGGTTTTGTCGCGACGGGCAAAGCCGACGACCTTGAACTGTGGTGGCAGGTCGCCACAGGCAGCCACGTTGTAAAAGGCGGGGATGAGCTTGCGGTTCGTCAGGTCGCCCGTGGCACCAAAAATGACAACAGTGCAGGGCTCGGCGCGGTGGCGCTGGAGGAGAGTTTCTTCAAAGGGATTTGCCAGATCAGACATGGGAAGGGGAGATACGCCCGCCCGGTGAAGAGCGGTTCAGAGACTACGCCGCGCCGGATAAGCTGGCAACTGTGGAAGCGCAACTCCCGTGCCGGGGGATGATGAAATGGCTTCATTGCCTGAATGAAGGCATCAAATGCCTGCGAGGCTGGCATCTGGGGCAGCGTTTTTTCTGCCCAACCATGACTACTCCCGTTTCCAGTTTCAGCCGCCGTCAGTTTTTGTCCAGCCTGGCCATCGGGGCTTTGAGCGCTCGGGGGCAGGAATCTCCAGCCTTTCCGCCATCCCGAGTCATCACCAAGGGGCCGGGCCATTATTGGTTCGGCTACTACGACAAGCTGCAATTTGACCCCGAGAACCGCTTTGTGCTGGGCATGAAGGTCAGCTTTGAGCATCGCTCTCCGGTGGCTGAGGACGAGATCGAGGTCGGCATGGTGGATCTTCAGGAGAAAGATCAGTGGATACCGTTGGGCAAGTCCAAGGCCTGGAACTGGCAGCAGGGTTGCATGTTGCAGTGGATTCCCGGCACGGAGTCCAAGGTGCTCTGGAACGACCGTGAAAAGGACCGCTTTGTCTGTCATATCATGGATGTCAAAACGGGTGAAAAGCACACCATCCCGGCCCCGATTTACGCCCTGACGCCTGATGGCAAAGAAGCCGTGTCCTGCGACTTTTCGCGCGTGGCTGATTGCCGCCCAGGCTACGGCTACGCAGGCCTTCGCGATCGCTTTTTTGAAACCATGGCCCCGGCGGGTAGCGGTGTCACTCATGTGAATCTGCAAACGGGCGCGGAGAAACTGATCATCAGTCATGAGCTGCTGGCCAAGACGGGTGAGGTCATCGAAAACCATCCCGACTCCAAACATCACGCCTACCACCTGCTGTGTGGCCCTGATGGCAAACGCTTCATCATGCTGCATCGCTGGACGCAACCCAAAGGCGGCCACCTCACCCGCCTGATCACGGCGAACATGGACGGCAGCGATCTCCGCATCGTCATCCCGAATGGCTACGCCTCCCACTTCATCTGGCGGGATGCCACGCACATCCTTTCCCAGGCGAAAAACTGGCTTGGCAATGATCAGTGGGGCAACTTCCTCTTTGAGGACAAGGATTCCGGCATCATCGAAGAAGTGGGCAAGGGCGTGCTCGATTCAGGCGGCCATTTTTCCTACCTGCATCAGAATGAGTGGCTGGTCAGCGACACCTATCCGAAAGGCGTGCGCCGCCTGCAAACACCGCACCTGTATCATCTCAAATCGAACCTCCGCATCGACCTCGCGCAGTATCCGCAACCGCCCGAATACAAAGGTGAATGGCGCGTGGACACCCATCCGCGCCTCAGCCGCGATGAGCGCTGGATCTGTGTTGATGCCCCTCATGCTGATCAGGGGCGCCAGCTGCATCTCATCGACCTCCAAGGGATGGTGAGCTGAGCCATGCCGCTCTTGCGCAACCAAAAGCAGCCAAACGAGTTTCAGGGGGCGCTTATGAAGGCCCTCATCGCTCTCCTCCTGCTTGCCAGCTTCACCTTTGCCGCCGAGGACGAAAGGTCAGCCGCCCATGCTGGCATTCCCGCCGATCAGTTGCTCTTCTTTGAGAAAAACATCCGGCCGATGTTGGTGGAGCATTGCTACAAATGCCACTCGGCAGAGTCTGAAAAAATCAAAGGCGGCCTCACGCTGGATACGAAGCAGGGCACGGCGCTCGGCGGCGAGTCCGGGCATCCTGGCGTCACGCCTGGAAACATTGCCGAAAGCTCCCTGTATGAAGCCATCACCTGGGCGAATGATGACATGCAGATGCCGCCAAAGACCAAGCTGCCTGAGGCGGTCATCGCCAACTTTAAAAAATGGATCGAGATGGGTGCCCCCGATCCCCGTGAACAAAAAGTAGCGAATGCAGCCAGCGGCAAACGCCAGATTGATGTGGCGAAAGGTCGCGAGCATTGGGCCTTTCAAAAGCCAGTGAAGTCTCCATTACCCACGTTGAAGACGGAAGGCTGGGCCAGGTCCGACATCGACGCCTACATCCTCGCAGGTCTCGAAAAAGCCGGGCTGGCACCTGTAAGAGATGCGGACCGAGCCACACTGATCCGCCGCATGGCCTTCGATCTCACAGGCCTGCCGCCCACACCCGATGAGGTGAAGGCGTTTCTCACCGATACCTCAGCCGAGGCGGTAAAGCGTGTGATCGATCAATACCTCGACTCCCCGCGTTTTGGTGAGCGCTGGGGCCGCCATTGGTTGGACATCGCCCGCTATGCGGAATCCAACGGCAAGGAGACCAATGTTCCTTATCCCCATGCCTGGCGGTATCGGGATTACGTCATCGAATCGTTCAACAAGGACAAGCCCTACGACCTCTTTCTCAAAGAACAGATCGCTGGCGATCTCATGCAAAGCAGTGGGGCGCGTGATCAGGCAGAGAAAATCATCGCCACAGGCTTCCTGGCGCTCGGCGCTAAAAACTTGGCCGAGCGCGACCGCCGCCAATTCCAGATGGATCTCATTGATGAGCAGATGGATGCGCTTTCCCAGTCCATGCTGGGTTTGACGCTTGCCTGTGCCCGCTGTCACGATCACAAATTTGACCCCGTCACCCAGCGTGACTACTACGCCTTGGCCGGCATTTTCATGAGCAGTGACACGCTCTACGGCACGCCGTCACAACTGCAAAACAACCATCCCAGCACGCTCATCGAACTGGATGGTGCTTCAGCTCAACCCAGCGCAGTGGCTGCGCTCGGCTCGGCTGATTTAGCGCGACTGAAACAGGAAGTGCAGTCCCTGAATCAAGCGGCTGAAGAAGCCGAGAATGAAGCCATCGAAGCCAGGCGAAAGGGGCCGAACAGCAACCCTGCGGGCCAGTTCCTGCGCGTGCGGGCTGCCCGAGACCGAGCCGCCACAGCTAAGGCAGATCTGGATCTTTTTGATGCCGAAGGCAGGCCGCGCACGCTCGCCATGGGCACGCTGGATCGTGCTCAGCCGATCAATAGCGCCGTCCTCGTGCGAGGCGACATCAAGCAGCCTGGAGATGTCGTGCCGCGTGGTCTGGTGGAGGTGTTATGCGCCCCGGATGAACCTCTCAACATCGCCGAAGGCAGTGGTCGCTTGGATTTGGCTTACTGGATCGCCTCCAAAGAACATCCGCTCACCGCGCGTGTGATGGCGAACCGAGTCTGGCTAAAACTCATGGGCAGTGGCCTCGTGCCGACGCCAGATAATTTTGGCGTCATGGGTCAGAAGCCCACCCACCCGGAGTTGCTGGATCATCTCGCACTGACCTTCATGGAAAAAGGCTGGTCCGTGAAACAACTGATCCGCGAGATCATGCTCAGCCGCACCTATCAGATGGGCTTCGCGCATGATCCGAAAAGCTACGAAGTCGATCCCGACAACCGCTGGCACTGGCGCATGAATCAACGACGTCTCGATGCCGAGGCCATCCGTGATGCCATGCTCTCCGTGGCAGGTGTCTTGGATCTTTATCCAGTCGATGGCTCGCCCGTGGCCAGGGTGCGTGAAGATCGACAGGGCATGATTCAACTGCTCACCCAGATGAACTCACAGCCTAGCCAAGCGCGCTCGATTTACCTGCCCATCATCCGCGACCAAATCCCTGAAGTCCTCGCCACCTTTGATTTTCCTGATGCCAGCCTCGTCAGTGGGGAGCGTGACACTACGAACGTACCCGGCCAGAGTTTGTTTTTGATGAACAATCCACAGGTGCTGAATCTCGCGGATGCCTTTGCCAAAAGGTTGGGAGCCTTGCCCGGCACAGCCATGGAGAAGCTCAGCCAAGCCTACCAACTCACCTTCAGCCGTCCACCCACGCCCCCTGAGCTGGAAGCCATCCGCCGCTTCTGGTCACGTTTCCCAGAGCAGGCAGCGGATGGAAAACAAACACCCCAGGCCCGCGAACAAGCCCAGAAACTAGCCCTCTCCGCCTTTTGCCAAAGTTTGTTCGCCAGCGCCGAATTTCGCTATCTGAACTGAGCTTACTTCAGCGTCTGGATGTAGAGGATCAGGCTCTCGATCTGGGCATCGTTTAGGATGCCGGCGTAGATGGGCATGCCGGTGTCGAACTTCTCGAAGCCCTTTACCACTTTGGCGCTGGGGTTCAGGATGGATTCCTTCAGGTAGGCGGCGTCGGCTTTGACCTTGCCTTTCATGCCTTTGGCGATCTCCCGCTCACTGCCAAACAGCCCGCGCCAGCTCGGGCCAACTTTGCCGACGAGGCTGCCATCCGTGCTGTGGCAGGCCATGCAGCCGAACATCTGGTAAAGCCGTGCGCCTTCCTCGGCGGTCGGTTTCATAGTGGCGACGGCGTCAGCGGCACGTGGGGTGAGATCGACGCTGATTTTGCCAAAGCCTTCCTTCACCGAGTCGAAGCTGGCGAGTTCCCAGGGGGTGAAATAGGCGGTGTTTTCGGCTTTCAGTCCGTCGGCACTCTTCAGGCCCCAGCCGAGGCGCATCTGGCTGACGCCGCCTTTCATGTCGGGGAATCCGACGAGCACGCTTTGGCCATCCTTACTCAGGTAGGCGCTGCTGGCGGTCATGAATTCCTGCCCGGCGCTGCCATCCAGCTTCAGATGCGGGCTGCCATACTCCGGCGTGCGTTTGTAGTTCCAGCGCTCGGCGCTGTAGCTGGCGGGATCGGTGGCGAGCTTGGGATCAAGCTTGGCATTGAAGCGCAACAGCACGCCTTTGTCCGTGGGGGTGAGTTCCTTCAGCAGCACTCGCGGTTGGTCCGTGTAGCGCAGACGGGCCAGGCCGCTGAGCTTCGGCGCGATGGTGCCCCAGACTTGAAAACCGACGACGTAGAGCTGGCCGTCAGCGGGGTTCACATGGGCATTCAGCGTGGGGAAATCAAAGTCACGCCAGAAGCTCACCACGGCGGCTTGAGGCTTCTTAAAGCGCGAGTTCATGAGCACTCGAAACAGCTCCGGTCGGTTGTAGCCGATGTGGATCAGCTCGTCATTGATCGGTCCCATTTTGGCTCCGGTGAGCCAGGTCTGCGTGACACCACTCGGGTTCACCGGATGCGGAATCCAGGTCAGCGGATCGGCGATGGTCTCGGGATACTTTTCCTTCTCGGCGACGGTGGGCAGATGGCCGTAAAAGCGATGTCCGCCGATGATGTGCAGCGGCGTCGAGGGCACGTAATGCCCCTGCTGATCACTTGCCGTGACGAGTCCCGTCACTGGATGCACGCCGATGAAGGGCTGCCGCAGCCCGTAGCCGATGACCTCGAAGGATTTCCCATCCGGCGCGACCTTGATGGCCGTGCCGTTGTGCTTCCCACGCGTGGTGCCTTCCTGCCCGCCTTTGGAAATGTAGAGCGCTCCATCCGGCCCGAGCTTCATCGAGTTCGGAAACTCCCGCGTCTCCGCCGTCTGAGCCGGGAGATTGCAGAACATCTCATAGCGGTCGCACTCGCGGTCGTTGTTGGAGTCCACCAGCTTCCAGATGCCGGTGCGATCAAACACCAAGATCTCCGTGTCTTGACCCTTGACCTCTTGACCTGCCAAGCCTTGACCCTTCCTGACCACAATGCTCATCGGTTCATGTAGGCCTGAGGCAAAACGCTTCCAGGTCACGTTTTGCAGATCGCCCTTCAGGCCTGAGATGAGCCAGACATCGCCATCGAAGGTTACGCCCGCCGCATCGCCCTGATCATTGAGGAAAGCGATGTCCGCCAGCCGCACATTCCGCTTCCAAGGATTCGGCACCGGCAATGGGATGGAGTCGAGGACGTAGGCTTCCGGGGAAGTGGAGAGAGTGGCTTTGGTGGGGATGGTTTGGGGCCAGTGGTCGCGATCAAAGTAGGGAATGCCTTTCTCTGGTTCAGCCTCATAAACGGGCGAATCTGCGCCACTATAGGAATAGCGAATGACGGTCGCGTTAGCGGATGCTT
The DNA here is from genome assembly GCA_947463285.1 of Verrucomicrobiaceae bacterium. Lineage (GTDB taxonomy): Bacteria > Verrucomicrobiota > Verrucomicrobiia > Verrucomicrobiales > Verrucomicrobiaceae > Prosthecobacter. The sequence goes on from CANHTV010000043.1 coordinate 8,966, forward strand.
CTAATCGGACATAGTCGATACCTTCGCTCTGGAGGGGTTTGATCGATGCGGCGGTTGCTTCCTTGTTCACAGTGTGACTACTCCCTCCGGCATAGGCCCCTGCCCCGACATGCCCCACGATCAGATTCAGAGGCTTGTCATGAGGTGGAACCATAATTGTCCGGTCAATCCGGCATCGCGCTGGCTGGCCATTGATACTCACGCCGCTAAGGCTCCACTGCTCATTGATGACGTCTTCGCCGAGGCTGTATCTGATCTCCCAGCCGCTGAATGAAATAGAGTTTTCGGACACCTGGGGCTTGAGGCCAACGATCTCTCTAAAGCGGCTCTGGGCTAACGGCCCCCGCCCCACCTCCTCCTTGTCAGGCGCAGGCTCACGAGGGTCGGTGAAGCTCGGTTTGTCCCCCACCTGCCAGCCGGGGTAGATCCCATTTGCCAGCCAGACCTTCCCCAGCGGCTTCGGCAGGTTTTCTTGGCCGTCTTTGGTCTTTTGCCCGGCGATGTGATACGACCCTGGAGCCAGGGCGGCGGCGCTGACGGGCGGTTTGCCTGGCTCGCTTTCCCAGATGAAGGCGATGCGGAGGAGTTCGGTGTCAAAGCAGGCCCAGAGATTTTGGCCGAGGTTTAGGATGAGGCCTCGCGGGGTGCGATTGTCCTTGGGGAAGCCTTCGCCGACATCTCGGCAATCCAGCACGCTGCTGAAGAAGGGGAAATCCGGCTCCACCCAGTCCGCCCAGTCGCCTTTGGCGGGAGTGGAGGACTTTGTTTTGGCCTTTTCCTGAGCTGAAAGGGTGAGGACGGCGAAGCTGAAACAAACGAAAAGGACAAAACGCATGATTTCAGAACAGATCAGAGGCCGGTGGTCTGTCAATCATGCTGCATGGGAGCGATGTCATGAGATGACAACTTTGCAGGTGACGCTGCGTTAGATGTCGCCCAAACTTGGGCTTCCTATGATCAACTCCTCCACTCGTCGTTCCTTTTTGCGCGATGCCGCGCTCGCCACCACTGCTTTATCAGCCTCTCGGGTGCTGGGGGCCAATGATAAAATCCGCGTCGCCAGCATCGGCCTGGGTGGTCAGGGTACAGGAAATGCGGGCCGCATGGCCAAGGTGCCGGGCGTAGAGATCGCCTACCTTTGCGATGCTGACACGGTGGCGCTGGATCGGGTGAAGAAGGTTTATCCGAATGCCAAAACCACTCAGGACATGCGGCAGATCATGGAAGACCCGAGCATCGATGCCGTGGTCGTCTCCACGGGCAATCACTGGCATGTGCTGGCCTCCATCTGGGCCTGTCAGGCAGGTAAGGATGTGTATGTGGAAAAGCCGATCTCCCACAACATCTGGGAAGGTCGCCAACTGGTGAAGGCCGCTCGCAAATACAACCGCATCGTGCAAGGCGGCACGCAGCAGCGCAGTGATCCTTTTCATCTGGAGCTGAAAGCCTATCTGGACTCCGGTGCTCTCGGGAAAATGAAATACGTCCGCTGCAATCACTACGGCATGAGAGCCAGCATCGGCAAACGTCAGACGCCGATCACTCCGCCGACGACGGTGGACTACAATCTGTGGCTGGGCCCAGCGCAGGACATCCCGATCCTCCGCGAAAAATTCCACTACGACTGGCACTGGAACTGGAACACCGGCAACGGCGAGCTCGGCAACTGGGGACCGCACATCCTCGATGATCTGCGCAACGTGGTCTTCCGTGACAAAATCGCTCTCCCAAAGCGCGTGCTCGCAGGTGGTGGCCGTTTTGGCTGGAATGATGCAGGCGAGACGCCGAACACGCATTTTGTTTACTTTGACACGGGTGATGTGCCGGTGGTGATGGATGTGCATAACCTGCCACGAAAAGCAGGCATGAAAGCTCCCGATGTGTATCTGCGCCGTCGCACGAGCGCCTTCCTCGTCATCGAATGCGAAGGCGGCTACTACGCTGGTGGCCGCGGCGGTGGCTCCGCCCATGATCTCAATGGCAAGGTCATCCAGAAGTTCAAAGGCGATGGCGGCAAAAGCCACGCGGCCAACTTCATCGACGCCATCCGCAGCCGGAAGTCTGAAGATCTCAACGGCGAGATCGAAAAAATCCATTACTCCAGCGCCTGGTGCCATCTCGGCAACATGTCCCTCCAGCTAGGCAAACCGGGTGACTATGAGCAGGCCAAGGCGCAGCTCGCGGATTTTGAGCCTTGGCAGCAGGTGATCGACGACACCCCCGCTCACCTTGCCGCCAACGAAGTCACGCTCAAAGCTGGAGATCTCCGAGTCGGCTCCCTGCTGGAAGTGGATGCCGCTAATGAAACCCTGACGGGTGCCACCGCCACGCCTGAGGCCTTGGCTCTGCTGAAGCGCCAGTACCGAGCTGGTTTCGAGGTGCCTGAAATGGTCTGAGCCGCGTTTTGATCCCGCGTTATCACTGATTGCGAATTCCTATCACTGGAGTCATGGAGTGCTGGAGAATGGGAAAATGTAGCCTTCCATCTCTCCACGACTCCATGACTCCGAGTGCGAGAAACCACAAAACTTGCTGACGCGTAGTTTAAAGCCAGTGGGCAGATGTCTGGCCTGGGGTGAAAATTCTTTTGCACCCAGGCCCCATCGCCCGCATATCTCACGCCCCCGATTTCTCCCCCCCCCTAATTTAACGATACATCCTGTTATGCCTACCTACGACTACGAATGCCAGACCTGCGGACACCGCTTTGAGGCGCGCCAGTCCATGAAGGACCCACATCTCACGGATTGCCCTCAGACTGAATGTGCCGGACCTGTGAAACGCCTCATCGGCGCGGGCTCTGGACTCATTTTTAAAGGCAGCGGCTTTTACATCACCGACTACCGCAGCGACTCCTACAAAGCAGCTGCCAAGAAAGATGCCACGAGCACCACTGCCAGTAGCAGCGCGAGCAGCACGGCTTCTTCGTGACGCCGTTTTTCCCGGATGCAGCATAACGCTTGCCGCCCCTGCCTGTTCTGGTGCATGATCTGCGTTCCGTGAAGTTTCTCCTCCATCTGATATTGCTCGGCGCGTTGAGTGCTCTGACAGGCGCCGCCTGGGTGGCTCATCGCCCAGTAGAGCTGCCAAGTCCTGCCCAGACCAAGGAGGGGGCCAGGTCTCCGGATCTCGCAGACGAACTCAAGCAGGCAGTCATCAAAGGCAATGGCGTCGTCGAAATCACCGAGGATGAGCTGAACCGACACCTGAAAAAAGTGCTGCAGGGGCGCATCGCTGCTCCTTTAACCGACTGGGTGCAATGGGACTCACTGACTTTCCGCTTAAAGCCAGAAGTTGCTCAAATGCGTCTCGGCTGGCTCGTCGGGGGACACTGCAGCACCGTTACGCTCAATCTCCGAGTGGTGCGGTTGAACAAAGTCTTTCGTATCGAAGTGGTGGGGGGCTCCTATGGCCATCTGGAGGTGCCGCGTGGCTTCCTGCGCCCGGTTTTGCCAGTGCTGAAGTCTCTGGCGACCGTTTTGGAGGAAGAGATCCAGGCGCTTTTTCAGATGAATCAAGTGCGCGTGGCAGATGGCAAGCTGGTGCTCGATCCTCGGTTTCAATAATTTACCTTCATGTCACGAAACATCGCCATCACCGCCTGTGCGGCCTTTTTCAGTTTTGCGGTTCTTTCTGCACAGCAGCCCCCCGTGCTCGACGCTGCTCAGAGGGAAGCCGCGGCGGCCATTGAGGCTCCGAAGCTGCCGCCACCGCTGCCTCCTGGAATCAGCCCCCCCGGTGCTCCGGCGATGTCACCACCCGTGCCTGGGCAATTACAGGCACCAGTTTTACCGGCCAGCCTGGAAACCAAACGCATCCCGGACCTGCCGCCACAGTCCCAGATCGTGCCTAGCACATCCTTGCAGAAAGGTAAAGTGGTCACCTCCACGAGCACCAGCGGTCAGTTCATTGTCCATGGAAACGACCTCTCCCTGCGCAGTGCTTTTTCCTCACGCTGCGAGGAGATCAGCGGTGAACTGGGCCGCCTCCTGAAGGATCGGCAGCCTTGGGCTCTGCCCATCGTCGTGCTTTTGAATTCCGGCGATGCAGCCAAAAAAGACGGCAAGGCTGTGAGCATGGCGGTGTCAGCTCTCACGCATGGTGGATTTCATCTGCAAGTCACCGTCAACCTTCGCCCGGACCTTCGCCCTTCGGAGCTGCGGGCCGAAATCGTGCGTGCTCTGTTGGCGGAGCGCATCTTGAGAAATCAAAAAGAAGTCTCCGTGCAACGTCCGCTGCTTCTGCCGGACTGGGTTTACACAGGCGTCCTGGAAGCCCTGGACTACCGCAAGCAAGACCGCCCCAGCACGCTTTTTGCCGCCATTTTCAAATCAGGAAAAATCTTTGGCATCGAAGAAATCATTGCAGCTTCCCCGGTGGATATGGATGCTCTCTCCAAGACGATCTACCAAGTTTCCTGCTGTGCTCTCGTCCTGGCGCTGATTGAGCAACCTGAAGGTGGAAATCGACTGAGCCTCTTTCTCGGTAGCCTAGCCAGTGATCCGAAACCCGAGCGCGAACTGCTCACGAAAGCATTCCCGAGTTTCGCCGTCAGCCCCGCTAGTCTCAATAAATGGTGGGCGCTACAGCTTGCCAGTCTTTCTCGCCCAGGCATTTCGGAGCCCTTGACCGCAGCAGACACCCTCAAGGCCCTCGACGAAGCCCTGACCATCCGTTATCAGGCCAAAGCCAGCGAGATTCCCAAACCCCGCCCGGTCATCGCCATCGTGCCAACCCCCGAGCCCGTCGTGACCACAGAAAATGCCGCGCGGCCTCCTGTGATCGCGACTAAACCCGTCATTAGTAAGACCGAAGCTTCAAGTCCTGAAGTTCCTCAAGCAGAAGTGGTTACTCCCGATAAACCTGCTAAGCGTTCCTTTTTCAGCCGCCTCAACCCTTTCTATCGTCAGGCCAAAAGTGATGAAGATGTCATAAATGAGGCCATTGAAGAAGCCGCCAAAGAGGAAGCTGAAGCCAGCGCTGAAATCTCCGAGTCAGTGCCTGAGCCTGTCGTGACGGAACTTCCTGAACCACTTGATCCGCTGCCCGCGCCTAAAGTCGTCAAGGCACCAAAGTCAGCCACTCGTGAACCACTTTTCAAAAAATGGTTTGGCGAAGACAAAGAAGCCGCCAAAAACGAACCTGCCGAGCCGCTGAAAGTAGAGCCATCTGCTGAAATGAAGGCAGCTGAGCCAACGCCAGCTCCTGACACTAAAATTATTCCTCCCGCTAAAGACGAACCTTCAACGGAGCCTAAAAAGCCATCGAAGCTGAACCCTTTGAATTGGTTTAAAGACAAAAAACTGAAAGAGAAGGATTCAGAAATCCCTCAAGCCGTGCCTGTCGATGAATCGAAGCCAGCCGAAAAATCAAAGAGCGAAGAAACGCCCAAATCAGCTTCACTGAGCAATTGGCTCAGCTCTCCGAGCGCCTTCGAGGCCATCATCAGTCAGGAGGTAGCAATCCCAGAGGTGGCGGATGCTGAAAATGAGGCCGTTAAACCCAAGAAGAAGTTTTTGGGATTGTTTGGTGGTAAAAAAACAGATGCCGAGGCTGCCAAAATCGAAGCTCCAGCAAAGGCTGATCCTGCCCC
>CANHTV010000044.1 GCA_947463285.1 Verrucomicrobiaceae bacterium
TCGCAAATCGCCCGCGTCCTCGCGAAGCTCGATGAACTGCATCTCGCCAAAAACACCATCGTCGTGCTCACCGGCGATCACGGCTATCAGCTCGGCGAACACGGCCTGTGGGCCAAACAAACGCTCTTTGAAGGGGCGAACCATGTGCCGCTCATCATCGCCGCGCCCGGCGTGAAGCCTGGAGCTAGCAGCGGCCTCGCCGAGCAGGTGGACATCTATCCCACGCTCTGCGATCTCGCCGGATTGCCCAAGCCGAAGCACCTGCAAGGCCGCAGCCTGAAACCGATGCTCGACGATCCGAGCGCCAAGGGAAAGCAGGTGGCCATCAGCACCATGATCGCCCCGCACACGAAACAACGCGGCCACAGCTTGCGCACCGACGCCTTCCGCTACATCGCCTGGGAGAGCGGCGAAGAACTCCTCTACGACCTGCGCACGGATGCCGATGAGTTGCACAACCTCGCCAAACAACCTGCCCAGGCTGAGCGCATGACGCGGATGCGTGAGCGGCTCGCGACGCATTTGAAGAGTGTGGTTAGGGCGGGGCAGCTTTGAGAGCTATTTTTTGGCACTGCAGTCGTTATAAGCGGGACAATAGACCGCTGACATGAATTCGACCTTTTTTCCCTGTGCTGGATCGCGAGCGCTGCATGCGCCTACGCGGCGTGAGTTTGTCTATGGGCTCGGCGCCTCGCTTGGAAGCGTGGCTTTGACCTCTCTGCTGGCTGCCGAACAAAAAAGCCCGCTCGCACCGAAGCCGCAGATGGTGCCTGCGAAAGCGAAGAACTGCATCTTCCTCATGATGGAGGGCGGGCCGAGTCACATCGACTGCTTTGATCCGAAGCCGATGTTGGAAAAGTTTCACCTGAAGGAGTTCGTGCGTGAGGGAAAGATGAAGTCGGCAATGGAGAGCGGAAAACGCTACTATGTGAAGTCGCCCTTCAATTTTGCGCAGCATGGTCAGAGCGGCGCATGGATGAGCGAGCCCTGGCAGCATCTCTCCAAGGTGGCGGACGAGCTTTGCTTCTATCGCGGCTGCCAGGTCGATTCGGTGAATCATCCCACGGCGATGTATCAAATGAACTGTGGCAACCGCTTTGGCGGCGATCCAGCCATCGGATCGTGGGTGAATTACGGGCTTGGTTCGGTGAATCAAGATCTGCCGGGCTTCATCGTGCTGCCGGAAATCAGCTATCCGCAGGGGGGCAGCGCGAATTGGGGCAATGGCTACCTTCCCACCCACTTCCAAGGCACCGCATTGAGGGCCAAAGGTTCTCCCATTCTCGATCTCCAGCCGCCGCGCGGCATCACGCCGGAGCATCAGCGGGCCAATCTGGACCTGCTGGGCAAGCTGAACGCCAAACATGCCGAGGAACATCCGTGGCATGACGAGTTGAAGGCCCGCATGAACAACTACGAGCTCGCCTTCCGCATGCAGATGCAGGTGCCGGAAGTCATCGACCTCGAAAAAGAGGACGCGAAGACAAAAGAGCTCTACGGCATCGGTAGCGACGCCACGGATGCGTTTGGAAGGAAATGCCTGCTAGCCCGTAAGCTCGTCGAGAAAGGCGTGCGCTTCGTACAGCTCTACAACGGCACCTGGGACAGCCACGACTACATCGAGCGTGCTCATGGCAATCTCATTCGAGGCGTGGATCAGCCCATCGCTGCGCTCATCACCGATCTCAAGCAGCGCGGTCTGCTCGATGACACGCTCATCGTGTGGTGCGGTGAATTTGGCCGCACCCCGGACAATGGTGTGCGCGGCGGAACTGCCTACGGTCGCGATCACAACCCGAAAGCCATGACCATCTGGATGGCTGGTGGCGGTTGCAAAGCTGGCCACACTATCGGCGCCACCGATGACCGAGGCATGGAGGCCATCGAGGAGGTGCATCATGTGCGTGACCTACACGTCACCCTGCTGCGGTTGCTCGGCCTTGATGACAACAAGCTCACCTTCTATCACGGCGGCCGCTTCAAGCAGCTAAGCCAGATCGGCGGGCAGGTAATTGATAAGCTGATCGCCTGAGTTTCTTCGCAGCCTGGTTCGTCCTGGGAAATCTGTTTGTCCAAAGCATGTGGCCTGCTGACTGTAGGAGTTCCCATCATCATGCTGCGTCATCTCCTTTTCCTTGCCTTTGCATTCTCACCCTTGGTCGGAGCGACCACAGAGGCCGATTTCTGCATCTACGGTGGTACGAGCGCAGGGGTGATCGCGGCGGTGCAGGCGGCCACGATGGGAAAGACGGTTATCCTCGTGGAGGCGGGGCAGCATCTCGGCGGCATGAGCGTGGAGGGTCTTGGCGGCACGGACATTGACAACCAGCCGTTTCGAAACAGCCCTGCGGTCGGCGGCCTCGCGCTGGAGTTTTATCGACGCGTGAGTGCCGCATATGGCAGAACGGCGGCGTTTGAGGCGATGCTGGCGGCGAAGGGCAAGAACACGTCGCTGTGGCGCTTCGAGCCGCATGTGGCGGAGGCGGTTTGGGAGGCATGGGTGAAGGAGACGGACATCATCGTGCTGCGCGGGCATCGCTTGAAGGAAACGAACGGCGTGACGAAGGACGGCACGCGCCTCACGGCGCTGCATTTTGACAATGGGGCCGAGGTGCGGGCTCGAGTGTTCATCGACGCGACGTATGAGGGCGATCTGCTGGCGTTCGCAGGCGTGAGCTTTGCCGTGGGTCGCGAGGGCAATGCGAAGTATGGCGAGACGAACAACGGCATCCGCACGGACACCACGCACAAGCAGCACGACAAACCCATCGACCCTTATGTGACGCCCGGCGATCCGAAGAGCGGCCTGATCTTTGGCGTGCAAGACACACCACTCGGCGAGCAAGGCGCGGCGGATGAGAGTATCCAGGGCTACTGCTTCCGCCTCTGCCTCACGAAGGACGCGAAGAACCGCCGCCTCATCGAAAAGCCCGTGAGCTACGATCCGGCGCACTACGAGATGCAGCGACGCTACCTCGCCGCAGGTGGCGTCATCAGCCCGCCCCATGCCGCCGTGCCGAATGGCAAGAGCGATCCCGGCACTTGGCACTCGCTGGCCTCGAACTTCACGGGATGGAATCATCGCTACCCCATCGCCAGCTACGCAGAGCGCGAAGCGATGCTGCGAACGAGTCGCGATTACATGCACGGCCTGTATTGGTTCATGGCGCAGGATGAGACCGTGCCCGCGAAGCAACGCGAGGCTTGGGCTGCATGGGGCCTGTGCCAAGACGAGTTCACCGACAACGACGGCTGGCCGCGTGCTTTTTATGTCCGCAACGGCCGCCGCATGTTCGGCGACTTCGTTTTGACCGAGGCGCAGCTCCGCCAAGCGAACCCCGAACCCGTGAACGACAGCGTCGGCATGATCTGGTGGCCGCCGGACTTTCATAGCGCCCGCTGCCTCGTGAAGGACGGTCGTGTGTGGAATGAAGGCGCGGTCTTCAATGTCTCCAAAGAGCCCGACTGGATCCCCTGCGGCATCCCCTATCGCTGCCTCGTGCCGAAGGCCGCCGAATGCACGAATCTCCTCAGCCCGACGTGCCCGTCATCGAGCTACGTGGCCTACGGCGCGTATCGCATCGAGTTCACCTTCATGGTCGCTGCGCAATCCGCCGCCACCGCCGCCGTGATAGCCATCAATGCGGGCACACCGGTGCAAAGCGTGGACTACAATCAACTGCGCGAGCGCCTGATGGCGGACAAACAGGTGCTTGCCGTTCCGGTCGCCCAATGAGAAAGACTTTCACGATGACACGACGCACTCTTTTTGCCGCCCTTTTAACGATCTCCTGCACGACGGACCTTTTGGCTCTCGAGCCTGCAACGGCTGCCGAACAAGCCCACAGCGAAATCTGGCGACGTTTCATCGACAAGTATGGCATCATGATCGACTTCGCCGACATGGACGGGAAGGTTTCGCTGCCGACGCCGGAGGAGCTGAGAGACGGCAAGCCGAACGCGCTGGGATGGTGGGCGCCGATTGAGAATGGGGCGATGTTCAACGGCCTCTACATGGATGCTTCGGTGAATCGCTGGAAGCGCACGAAGTCGGATGAAGACGCGAACAAGGCCCGCAAGCTCATGGAAGGACTGCTTTTGCTAAACTCGATTAGCGAGGTAAAGGGTTTCATCGGACGCGGCGTGACCACGGATGGAAAATCGCATTACCCGATGGGATCGAATGATCAGTCGTCGCCGTGGTTTCTTGGGCTGTGGCGCTATTATGATTCCGGCCTCGCTACCGAAGCTGAGAAGACTCGGATCACCAAGCATCTTGTCGATACGGCGGATGCCATTGTGGCGATGAAGTGGGCGATGCCTGCTGAGCAACCCTTTGGTCGGCGTGGTGGATTTGCAGGCTTCAGCTTCGATAGCGCACCACGCATGTTGCTCGTGTGCAAGGTGCTTCATGCGGTCACGGGAGATGAGAAATGGCAGAGGATGTATCAGTCGGCGCTGGCAGAGCGTGGAGGCAAAGAGAACCGCACGCGGCTGGAGGTCTGCGAGCACGGGATGGTCTTTGAGTATGCAAAGTATCACACCTGGACCTCCTGCACCTGCGTCAGCGCCGTGCGGGTGCTGTGGGAGATGGAAAAGGATGAGACCATCCGCGCCGCGTATGCCAAAGGCCTGCAAGCCAGCGCCGATCTCGCCTTCAAGAACCTGCCGATGGCGCAGCAGTTCGACAACGCAGACGCGAGCTATTTTGAAATGGACTGGCGCGTGATGAACAAAGATTGGAAGCCGCAGCAGACAGAGCAGGAGGCCCAGGATCTGGCTCATGTGCAGTTGAAGAACTTCATGAAGATCTCTCCGCGTCGTGGCAAGGAGACCGCCTTTGTTCGCGAGCCCACCGCAGCCGCGTGGGTCGTCACTCTGGCACCTGACGCTGCCCTTTTGAAACAACGCCGCGCCGACGTGGAGAAGGTCATTGCCCACTACGACTACACGAAGCTTTATTATTCCCAGTTCTTCTGGGTGGATGCGGCGTGGGAGCGGTTGCGTGCTCTGGATTAAGCGATCACGTCCTTCACCACCTCGCCCGCGAGATCGGTGAGGCGGTAGTCGCGGCCTTGGAAGCGGTAGGTGAGCTTCCGGTGGTCCACGCCAAAGAGGCGCAGGATGGTGGCATTCAGGTCGTGCACATGCACGGGGTCACGCGTGACGCTGTAGCAGTAGTCGTCGGTTTCACCATGCGTGATGCCCGGCTTCACACCGCCACCGGCCATCCACATGGTGAAGCAACGACCGTGATGATCGCGGCCAAAATTCGTGCCGGTGAGTCGGCCCTGGCTGTAGGTCGTGCGGCCAAACTCGCCGCCCCAGACGACGAGCGTGTCCTCCAGCAGACCGCGCTGCTTCAGATCAGCGACGAGCGCAGCTCCTGCCTGATCGACGTCATGCGCCTGGAGAGCGAGGTTCGTCGGCAGATTGTAATGTTGGTCCCAACCGCGATGATAGAGCTGGATGAATCGACAGCCGCGCTCTGCGAGTCGGCGTGCGAGCAGGCAGTTGGCCGCGAAAGTGCCCGGACGACGAGCATCCTCGCCGTAGCGCTTAAAAGTGTCCTCCGGCTCGCCGCTGAGGTCGGTCAAATCAGGCACGCTCGTCTGCATGCGAAACGCCATCTCATACTGGGCGATTCGCGTGTTGATCTCGGGATCGAGCGTCTCGACATGCTGAATGCCGTTGAGTTTACTGAGCGTGGTCAGCATTCGGCGCCGATCCTCGCGGCTCACGCCTTCGGGATTCGACAAATAGAGCACCGGATCGCCGCTGGAGCGGAAACTGACACCCTGATGGTTCGACGGCAAAAAGCCGGAGCCCCAAAGCCGCGCATAAAGTGGGTCCGCAGGCGACACCGCACTGCCTCGGGAGATCAGCACGACAAAGGAAGGCAAATCCTTGTTCTCCGTGCCCAGTCCATAGCTCAGCCAACTGCCAAAACTCGGCCTGCCGGGCTGCTGGTGGCCGGTTTGCAGAAAAGTGATCGCCGGATCGTGATTGATGGCCTCCGAGTTCATCGAGCGGATGATGCACAGCTCATCCGCGATCTTCGCCGTGTGCGGCAGCAGCTCGCTGATCCAGGCTCCGCTCTGCCCATGCTGCGCAAACTTGAACGGCGACGGTGCCACCGGCAGCGCGGCCTGCTTGGAGGTCATGGTGGTGAGCCGCTGCCCTTGGCGAATCGACTCCGGCAACTCCTCGCCATGCCGTTTCACCAGTCCCGGCTTCGGATCAAACAGATCAAGCTGCGACGGCCCACCCTGCATGAAGAGGTAAATGATGCGCTTCGCCTTCGGAGCAAAGTGCCGAGGCATTTCCCCATTCAGCATCGAAGAAAGCGCCAGCGATCCGATACCCGTCGCCGTGCGTCCAAAGAACTGACGGCGGGTATTGAGCAAATGAAGGTCGTGAGGATGAGTCATGGCGTCAGTGCTGGGTTTGAACTTCATCCAGATTCAACAGCAGGCTCGCGAGCATCGTCCAGGCGCTGAATTCAGAGGTGTGAGCGAGTTGGGCGTCGAGAAAGGCTTTCAGTTCGGCCAACTCTGTAGGCTTCGCAGCGCGGCCTGTGGCCAGGTGGAAGGCTTTGCTGATGCGATCGGTCTTTTCTGCTAAAACACGCTTGGCGAAGGCTTTGGCGGCTTCTTGGTAGTTTTGGTCGTTGAGCAGCAGGAGGGCTTGCAGCGGTGTGTTCGTGCGTGGACGACGAATCGTGCACACTTCACGCGTGGGGCCATCCAACGTGAGCATGTCGGGCGGCGGTGATTGGCGTTTCCAGAAGGTGTAGAGGCCGCGACGATGCAGTTCCTCGCCGCTGCCGGGCTGATAGACGGCCTTGCCGTTGTAGCTGACGGCTTCCCAGAGGCCGGGTGGCTGTGGCGGCTTCACGCTTGGTCCGCCGATCTTCGGCACGAGCAGGCCGCTGATGGCGAGCGCTTGGTCACGGATGATCTCCGCTGGCAGACGAAAACGTGGGCCGCGTGCGAGCAGACGATTGTCCGGGTCCCGTGCGAGCAGCTCGGGCGTGAAGTTCGATGACTGGCGGAAGGTGGCGCTCGTGACGATGAGCTTGAGCAGGGCCTTGATGTCCCAGGGCTTGGTCGTCGCATCGCCATCGCGGAAGCGGATGGCGAGGAAGTCGAGCAGCTCGGGATTCGTCGGGGCTTCCCCTTGCAGGCCAAAGTCGTTCGGCGTGCGCACGAGGCCGTCGCCAAAGCACTGCGCCCAGAGGCGGTTCACCGCAACACGAGCCGTGAGTGGGTTGTCCTTGCTCACAAGCCACTGTGCGAGCCCGAGACGATTTGGCGGAGCTTTGGCAGGCAGGGCACCGAGCATGGCAGGAATGCTAAAGGTCACTTTTTCGCCGGGCTGATCATATTGGCCACGAGTGAGAATATGTGTGTCGCGTGGCTTTGCCATCTCCTGCATCACGGCGAGGGAGAGGATCTGCTTCTTGGCCTCTGCCTCCTCGCTGCGGGTCGCCATGACCTGCTGCGAGAGTTTCACCAGCTCCGGCGTGCCGTGGTGCTCGATGTAGTAGGCCTCCAGCTTCTCATTCGTGCTGCGGATGCGTTTGTCGCGTGCGGTGGCCAGCGTGCCTTCCAAAAACTCTCGCCAATGCAACGCCGAGACCTCTTCGCTGCTGATCGCGCGGTCAAACAGCCGAAACTCATCCACGCTGCCCTCAAAGCCGATGCCGGTGCCTTTCCAACCGATGCGCCACGGTTCTTTGGAGGCGATGGAACCGCTCAGCGAGTCACGTCGCACATCCACGGTGCTCAGTTTGCCGTCCACATAGACTTTGAGGCCAGCTGCCTTCGACGATCCGTCATAAGTGATCACCAGGTGCCGCCACTGGCCGCCGCTGAATTTGTCCTTCGCCACCACCTCGATGCCATCGTTGCCATAGCGGTGCGCCAGATTGATGCGTGGTTGCGATTTATACCAGAGGATCTCAAAGCCCCGCGCATTGGCGTCGGAGTCCTGCTTTGACGCCACGCAGCCCTGTGGTGAGCTACCGGGATTGATCCACACGGAGAGCGTAAAGGCTACATCACGTTCCATCGGCTGCGGATCGGCAAAGTCGATGTATTGCGTCGCATCCATCACCGTGGCTCCACCTTTCACACCGGGTCCGCTGACGAGTTTGCCCGTCGTATTCGACTTCACGCGCTTCGGGCCGTGATCGAGAGCATCCGCGTCGAAATCAAAGTGCACGAGGCTGCCCTTCGCCGGAGCCTCAGGCAGTGCAATCAGCGCTGTTTTCTCCCAAAGCTCGATCTCTTTGACCAAAGCTGGCTTTTGAGCAGCCAGTGCATTCTCAAGCTGCTTCAGCTCAGTGCCGAGTTTTGCCAAATGCTGCTCTTGTTCCTTCGTCGGTAGTGCAATCGTTGGCTCAGCCTGATCTTTGATGATCCCTTTCTCGTCGATGTTGTTGAAGGCAGCGAAGAGTCCGTAGTAGTCCCGCTGCGTGAGCGGATCGTATTTGTGATCATGACACTTCGCACAGCCCAGCGTGAGTCCCAGCCACGTCGCCGCCGTGGTCTCCACACGGTCGCTGACATAGCCGAGGCGGTATTCCTCCTCGATGACACCCGTCTCATTCGTAACCGTGTGGTTGCGATTGAATGCCGTGGCGATCTTTTGATCCAGCGTGGCATTCGGCAGTAGATCACCGGCGATTTGCTCGATGGTGAACTGATCAAAGGGCATGTTCGCGTTGAAGGCCCGAATCACCCAATCCCGCCACGGCCAGGCCTGGCGCTCCGCGTCCGTGTAATAGCCATGCGTGTCCGCGTAGCGTGCCGCGTCCAGCCAATCGAGCGCGAGGCGTTCACCGAAGTGCGGCGAGGAGAGAAGGGCATCAACCAGATCTTCATAGGACTTATAGGACCCATTCGATGGAAGCCCTGTTAATGCTAGCGATACACGCCTTCTTAAAGTGGCATCATCCGCCTCCGGCGAAGGCTTGAGTCCTTGCTTGGCCAGCGCTGTCTTAACGATCTGGTCAATGGTCTTCTCTTTGTCTGCCTGTGGCGGCACTAAGGCCCAATGCGCCTGATACTCGGCCCCTTCAGCGATCCATTGCTTCAAAATAGCGATCTCGGATGCCTTCAGCGGCTCATGATCATCCGGCGGCATGATTTCCTCCGAATCCGTCGTGGTGATGCGTCCGATGAACTCGCTGGAGTTGATGACCTTCCAACCCTGCTCCGCCACATCGAGCCGCAGTTTAGCTTTGCGCGTTGCCGCATCGAAGCCGTGGCACTTGAAGCACTTGTCAGACAAGATCGGCCGCACCTCGCGATTGTATTCGACCTTCGCCGCCGCCAGCACAGGCGCGGAGAGGAGCAAAAGCGTGAGAGATCGAATGATTAACATAGCTGGTAGATGTTACGTGATCCGCAGGACGAGTTTGCCGAGTCACTCGAACCACGCACAGAAGCGCAAGCTGCTTCGACGATTTTAGCACGAAGCCTCAGGACGACATGTTAGTGGTGGCTAATCTCTGCCAATGACCGGTTACTTAAAACAGCTCCAGAGAGCGCGTGTCCTCACCGAGCAGCATCTCGACGAGGAAATGCGACCTGAGTGCATTGCACGTCATACGGGCATGTCGATGTGGCATTTTCAGCGCATCTTCAGCGGAGCACTGGGGCAGCCGGTGATGGACGATGTGTGCCGTCGTCGGCTTTGCAGCGGCGGGCACGACTTCTTCTGCAACATCACGCCAATTGAAATGCAATTCGGCGAGTTTGCCATGCACATCATGACCAAAGGCGTGCATGACTCCGGGGTTTTATGAGTGGTAGGACATTCATGGATGGAAGCGCGGTAAGCAGCAACCTTTCTGGCTGCCTTGGAGCAAATGATGATACCATGCTTGGCGATACCGGTGGTTGCTTTGAGGCGCAGAGGCGCTCAGTTTCAGGCTAATCAGTGACAGGGTAAGGTAAACCCTTTCATGATCTTGAATAACGGATGAATTTAAACAGATCTAGTTAGGTCTTTCGTCCAAATGAGTTAACTCAATATAAGTAGCCATTCACTCGCATTGTTCGCTATGGGCAGGTGTAGGGTCAAAATAAAATTTCATGGCTATATACCTCCTCAACAAAATAAGCTTGCTCATGCGAGAGAGTTTCGGCAGCTCGCGCTTCGATCATCAAGGTAAAAATGTGCAGAATCTGATGAAAGGAAGCTTTTGTATTGCGGTCGTTTTTTTTGGAGTCGCATCCGTCAGCTGTCGGAAGAATGAAGAGCATCAACAACCCTCGCCACCGCCATTGGTGCAGGTTCTGGATGTGTCCGAGAAAAAAGTCGAACGCCACACCACGTTTATCGGTAAGTTAGACTCACCACAAACCGTTCAGGTTCGCGCCAGGGTCGAATCAATAATTGAAAAGATCAGTTTTGTTGAAGGGGCTGAAGTGTCTGTAGGGCAGCCACTCTTTCAGCTCGACAACAAACTCTATGAAGAGCAACTGTCACAGGCGAAAGCAATGCTTGCCGAGGCAAGGGCGGCTCTCGGAAAAAGCAACATAGATGTTTCTAGACTCAAGGCACTTGTAGAGCAAAATGCTGCGCCTCAGAGGGACCTCGACACCGCACTGACCTCAAAGGTGGTTAATGAGGCCAATGTTGCTGCTGCCGAGGCGAGTGTGAAAACAGCCGAGCTAAATCTGGGGTACTGCGAAATCAAAGCTCCTCTGGCAGGACGTATCGGAGCTGTGGAGGTGCCCATGGGCAGCCTCGTTGGCAAAGGAGAGCCGACACTGCTTGCGACGATTTCCCAGACGGATCCTATCTGGTTGTATTGCGCGATCAGTGAAGTGCAATACTTGGAGGCGGAAGAATTGGCACGGGAGGCTGGCCGCAAAATGGGAGAGTTGCCCTTAACGCTGATCCTTGCCGACGGTTCAGTGCATCCTGACAAAGGCAGGTGGGTGTTTGCAGACCGTTTTGTGGATTCCACGACCGGCACCATACGAGTTAGAGCGGAGTTTCCGAATTCACGCAAAGCCTTACGTCCTGGTATGTTTGGAAGGGCGAAGATTGGCTTCACTGCTGCAAAGGAAAGCATCATGATACCTGAGCGTGCGCTGATCGAGAGACAGGGCAAAAATTTTGTCTGGGTCATTGGTTCAGACAATAGAGCCAGCCAGAAGTCCGTCGAGGTTGAGCCGGATCGGATTGGCTTGGAAGCCATTGTTCTCAAGGGACTGGAAAAGGGCGAACGCGTAGTTACCGAGGGGCTTCAAAAAGTCCGCGAAGGTTCGCTGGTCCAACCGAAAACAGCTGCTGAGATGTCTGCGATTCTTGATCAAGGCACGAAACAGGGCGAGGCTACGCAACAGAGCATCAAGAAGCCTAACCAATAACTTATATGGCTGACTTCTTTATTCGCCGTCCGATCGTCGCTATGGTCATTGCCATTTTGACGGTGATTGTTGGTTTGATTTCGCTTAAACGTCTGCCCATTGCCGAGTATCCGCCGGTAAGCCCGACGATGATTCAGGCAACGACAACCTATCGTGGTGCCGCTGCGGAAGCTGTTATGGAATCCGTCGCGACTCCTATCGAATCGAAGGTGAACGGCGTCGATAAACTGCTCTACATGCAGTCCTACAACGCCAATGACGGCAAAATGACCCTCAAGATGTATTTCGACGTGGGCACTGACGTGGATCTCATGCAGGTCAATGCGCAGAACCGGGTGGGGCAGGCTGAAGCACAAATGCCTGAAGTCATCAAAAGGGAGGGTGTCATCGTGAACCGCTCCAGCCCGGACATCCTGATGGTGATCGGGCTCAATTCTCCCAAAGGCACTTATGATGCTACCTTCCTCGGCAACTATTGTGATATCAATCTGGTGGATGCCATCAAACGCATCAAGGGGGTGGGGGATGTAAAGAATTTTACGGCTCAAGACTACGCCATGCGTGTCTGGCTGCGACCTGACAAGCTCGCTGTGCTGGGGATCACTCCGCAGGACATCGCCAGTGCCATTAAGGAACAGAATGCACAGTCACCCGCAGGCCGTGTGGGCTCGGAGCCAGCTCCGCAGAATCAGGAAATGCAGTTTAACGTCCGCGCTCAAGGTTTGTTAAAAACTCCAAGGGAGTTTGAGGAAATCATTGTCCGCTCGAGTTCCACCGGTTCTCAAGTAAAGATCAAAGATGTAGCTCGTGTAGAATTGGGAGCGCAGACCTATGATTTACGTGCGCGTCTGAACAATGCGCCCGCTGGTGCGGTTGGAATCTACCTTGCACCAGGGGCGAATGCTCTCGAAACCGCAGAAAACGTTCGGAAAGTTCTCGAAGAAGCCCAAGGCCGTTTCCCTGCGGATATGGCTTATGACATCACTCTCGACTCCACCCTGCCGATCAAAGCCTCCATGGAGGAAATCGTGCATACGCTGGTGGAGGCAGTGTTTCTTGTGTTACTGGTGGTGTTCATTTTCCTTCAAAGTTTTCGTGCGACTATCATTCCGATGTGCACGGTGCCAGTCTCATTGCTGGGAGCTTTTATCCTGTTTCCCGCGCTGGGCTTCAGCATTAATGTGCTCACAATGTTTGGGCTGGTCCTCGCTATCGGGATTGTGGTGGATGATGCTATTGTGGTAGTAGAGGCCGTGCAGCACCACTTAGAGCATGGTATGTCCCCGGTCGAAGCGACACGTCAGGCCATGAAGGAAGTGTCGGGGCCGGTCGTGGCGATCGGTCTTGTCTTATGCGCCGTTTTTGTCCCAGTCGCCTTTATGGGAGGCGTGACAGGCCAGCTTTACAGCCAGTTCGCTCTTACTATTGCTGTCGCAGTGGTTTTCTCGGTGATCAATGCCTTGACTCTGAGTCCAGCGCTGGCCGCTCTTCTGCTCAAAAAGCCCACGCCCGGCAAAGGTCCGATCGCAGGTTTCTTCAGGCTCTTTAATCGTTGCTTTGACTGGGTCACGGAGAAGTACGGTCGTATCGTCGGTGGCATGGTTCGAAAAGCCACGTTTTCCATGCTGCTACTCCTGGTAGTGTTGGGAGGTATCTATGCACTCGATAAACACGTTCCCGGAGGCTTCATCCCCGATGAGGACAAAGGCTACCTTTTTGTCGCGGTCCAGCTTCCAGAAGGGGCCTCGCTTCAGCGCTCCGACGAGATTCTCAAGCAGGTTGAGAGTATCGTGACTACCACCCACGGCGTACGCTCAGGTCTGGGACTGGCGGGGTTCAACATTCTGAATTCACTGAACTTTCCCAACTCTGCCATGATGTTCGTCGGACTTGAGGACTGGGAGGAACGCAAAGATCCTGCTTTACACGCCAGCGCCATTGCGCGCGAGTGGAACAAAAAGTTCGCAGCCATTCCCGGAGCGCGTGTCATGGCCTTCGGCCCACCACCCCTGCCTGGCTACGGTAATGTTTCCGGATTCACCATGCAGTTGCAGGACCGTTCGGGTGGGTCTGTCGAGCAACTGGCTGGCTATGTTAAGCAACTCCAGACGGAGGCTGCCAAGCGCCCTGAGCTTTCCAGTGTTAACACCACTTTTAACCCCTTCACCCCGCAGATCAGTGTCGAGTTGGATCGAGAAAAAGCCCGCGCTCTCGGTGTGCCTGTGGACAGTGTTTTCCAGACGCTGCAGGCTTACCTGAGCGGACTCTATGTCAATGATTTCGTCCGCTTTGGCAAGGTTTACAAAGTCTTCCTGCAGGCCGAGCCCGAGTTCACCAGCCAGCCCGATGAGATTGGCCAGTTTTACGTTCGCAACAACGCCGGACAGATGGTGCCGCTTAGTACCTTGGTAAAGATCGGTAAAATGTCGGGCCCTAATTTCGTCAGCCGTTTTAATCTCTACAACGCCGCTGAAATAATGGGCTCACCTGCCCCTGGCTACAGCTCCAGCCAGGCGATCAAGGCTATCGAGGAAGTAATGAAAACGATGCCTAGCGAAGTCGGCTACGAATGGTCCGGCCTCACTCTACAGGAGAAAAAGTCCGAAGGACAGGCGGCGATCGTTTTTGGCGCAGCTGTACTTTTTGTCTTTCTTCTCTTAGCCGCCCAATATGAGAGTTGGGGGCTTCCCTTCGCCGTTCTACTCGCCACCCCGACGGTGATCCTAGGCCTCATGGTTGGCCTATTCTTGCGTCACTTCGACATGAACGTCTATGCCCAGATTGGTCTAATCATGCTCATTGGGTTGTCCGCCAAGAATGCCATCCTCATCGTCGAGTTTGCCAAGATGAAACGAGACGAGGGAGTGTCCATCGTCGATGCTGCCATCGAAGGTGCGCGGTTGCGGTTGCGTCCCATTTTGATGACATCCTTCGCCTTCATCCTTGGTTGTGTGCCCTTGATGCTAGCGACCGGTTCCGGTTCCGCCTCACGCAGCACCATGGGAACTGGTGTTGTTTATGGAATGAGTATCGCAACGGTAATCGGATTGTTACTCATTCCGGTTTGTTATGTCTTCGTTCAGAAGATCATCGAGCGCTGCGGCAAAAAACCATTGCCA
>CANHTV010000045.1 GCA_947463285.1 Verrucomicrobiaceae bacterium
CAGGTCGCTGCGCACAGCCGTCACATCAGGCAAATAAGGCGGCACCTTGATCTCATCCAGATTCTTCCCGAGGCGTGTGCCAGCGTGGAGTTCATAGGCCCGGTGCGGCTCCTGAAAACCCATCCAGAAAGAAAACGGCGCTTTCTTGTCCTTTCGCTGAGCCAGGAAGGATTCAAAGTTTTTCGCGTAATCCAGCTTGCCGATCCCGCTTGCTGGCGGCTGGCTTTTGTGTTCATCAAAACTGGGGCCTGCAGGATTCCGCGTCCACCCCTGCCCGCCGTGATCACCGGGGCCCCAACCTTTGCCCGTCAGGCCGACAGCATAACCGGAGGCCTCAAGGAGATCGGGAAAAACGGCCCACTTATTGGGGAAGATCGAGTTATGAACTGACAGCTCCTCAAGCTGCCAGGAATTCCGGCCGGTAAGGATCGACGCACGGCATGGTGAACATTTGGGATTCGATGTAAACGCGTGCTGAAACCTGACGCCCTCCTTGGCCACGCGATCTAGGTTTGGCGTCTTGACCCAGTCGCAGCCGTAAGCGCCCGCTGTGTTCCAGCTCATGTCATCGAAGATAATGAAGAGGAAATTCGGCCTGTCTTCGGCTACCATCACCTGAGCGCCCCCTAGGCTGAGACAGAAAATCGCCGCTGTGCTTTTGAAGAACCCAAAAAAAACATGTTTCATAACAAGATCGCAATGAACGCCAATAGGACTGTGATCATTCAGCATTCCAGACGTTAACATCAACCTCATGCGTCTTGCTTAGAGTGGTTTCGGAATTTCTTTCGACAAAGAGGCATCCATAACCAATTTGGCACGTATACAACCGCGATGCCTGCCGCCGCAGCCCCTTCGAATCCACCCCAAGACGTCCCCAATCACCTGCACTCCGACGATCATGATGCGGAGACTTTGCTGTTTTTATCTCAACTTCTAAATGGCTCCAACGAAGCAAATCGTGTGCGCCATGCAGTTGCTCAGGCCAGCAGATCAGATGGCGAATCCTTGGAAATACTTGTCCGTGCCGCAGAAATTGTAGGACTGCGCATTCAAACTTATCGGCAGTGCTTGGCTGACGCCATCTGGACAGCACGGGACGAGCAACCCCTTTTGGTGTGGCTAGCAGGAGAAAAGCGCTGGCTGATCTTGCGCCGTCATAGCTTTTTCCGCGTGCAGATTACGCATCCCGAGCGGCCTTTGGAGTCCGAGAACATCAGCCGTAGAGAACTCGCGAAACGCCTCGGATTAAAATCCATCTCCGAGATCGTGGACCTTGGCGTCGTCAGCTTGGAGCGTCCTGCTGAGGGGCTGCGAGGTCATGAATTGGAACAACAGGCAGCCCTGTTACCTTCCTTCCATCTCCATAAACAAGATGATGATCATCACGGACATGCGTCGCCGATTCGGCGCTTCTGGGGACTGCTCCAGCCGGAAATGACAGATGTCTGGACGATCGTGGTCTTCAGCGTCATCACAGGGGTTCTCTACCTGGCTTTGCCACTGGCTGTGAGTGCCCTCGTGAGCAATCTAGCCTTCGGCAGTCAATCCGCTCCGTTTCAGCAGGCGCTGCTGTTCATCGCCCTAGCCTTGTTTGGCTGCCTGCTGCTGTATGCGCTTATCCGGGGGCTGCAATTCTATGTGGCGGAGGTGATTCAAAGACGGCTGTTTGTGCGCGTCGCTGCTGATATGGCGTATCGTCTGCCACGAGTGAAAGCCGACTCGCTGGATGGTGTCCATGCACCGGAAATGGTGAACCGCTTTCTCGATGTGGTGACGGTGCAGAAAAGCACGGCCATGCTGCTGCTAAACGGGGTGAATATCGTCCTGGGCGGCATTATCGGCCTAGTGGTGCTCGGTTTTTATCATCCGTTTCTTCTGGCCTACACGCTGCTGATCATGAGCGTCATCCTGCTGATCGTTTTCGGCCTTGGCCGTGGAGCTGTGAACAGCAGCATTCAGGAGTCGATCAGCAAATACGCTGTAGTGAACTGGCTTGAAGAGCTAGCTCGCTACCCGAGGCTGTTTAAAGGCCCTGGGGGTTACGCCTTGGCAACAGATCGTGCAGATCATCTGGTGCGGGCTTACCTGGAGGCACGTGGCAATCACTTCCGTATCCTCATGAGACAGATCAGTGGGCTGCTCTTCCTGGAGGTGATGGCCAGCTCAGCTCTTTTGATTGTCGGCGGTGGATTGGTTCTCAGCAGTCAGCTGACACTAGGACAGCTCGTGGCAGCGGAGCTGATCGTGAGCGCCATTGTCGCTTCAATCTCGAAACTCGGTAAGCAGTTTGAAGCCTGGTATGATGCCCTTGCCGCCGTGGATAAGCTTGGCCACCTGGTGGACTTGGAGATCGAGAGCGAAGACGGTGACTTCCCAGCCCCAGCTGGAAAAGGCGCAGCGGTCAGTGTGCAGAAAGTAGGCTTCTGCTACCCCGATGGTCACGAAGTCTTCAATCAGGTGAGTTTTGACATCCCAGCAGGCGGGCGAGTGGCTCTGATGGGCGCCCAAGGCAGTGGTTGCAGCACCTTCCTTGATCTTTTGTTAGGCCTTCGCTACCCGACATCCGGCCACATCAGCTTGGACAACTTCGATCTGCGCTCCTGGTATCTGGAAGAACTAAGATCCAATGTGATGCTGGTCCGCACGGAGGACATTGTGAACGGCACTATCGCTGAAAACATCCGGCTCGGCAGGCCCGGAGTTGGACTCGATGAAGTTCACCAAGCGCTGCGACTGGCAGGTCTGCTGGAAGATGTCCTGGCGATGCCGCTGGGGATGCACACGCCTCTGGTCACGGGAGGACTCCCCCTCTCCAGCCGCCAACGCACCAGATTATTGCTGGCTCGGGCACTTGTGTTAAAGCCACGTCTGCTACTGCTGGACGACGTCTTTGATGGTATGGATGAAAAGAGCATGGATGAGCTGACCTCCATGCTGCTCTCCCAAAAGCTGCCATGGACAGTCATCATCGCCACGCGTGATCCCCTGGTCGCCGCAAAATGTGACCAACGGGTGGATCTGGATGACCCAGCCTGCCACACCTCCGTGAAACCATGACCTCCACAGCCGTGAATTCATCTCCCTTTGATCTGAAAGGCAATCTACCTGCACTGACGCGGGCAGGCTCCTCACGACTGCCTCGGCTGCTCGCTCGGGTGCTGTCACTGCTGTTCGTCCTTTTCATCCTGGCGATCTGGTTTCTGCCCTGGCAGCAATCGGTGAGTGGAGCGGGAAAGGTCATTGCCTTTGATCCACTAGACCGACGCATCAACGTCGAAGCCCCCGTGGCGGGACAAGTGCGCAAGCTGCATGTGATGGAAGGGCAACGGGTGAAAAAAGGCGACCTGATCGTCGAGATCCAGGACAACGATCCCAACCTGCTGGCCAACTTACGCAGTCAACGTGATGCCCTCATAGCCCGCCGTGCTGCGGCGGCTCAGCGTGTGGATGATCTGGAACTGCAAGTCGTGCAACAAGAGCAGGCCAAAGGCCAGGCTCTGGATGCGGCTCGGCAGCGTGTCGCGGCTGAAAAAATCACCGCTGAAACGGCCATCTTGAATTACAACCGCACCCGCGAACTCAAAGAGCCCGGCCTTGTTTCCCAGCGAGACTACGAACTGGCCAAGCAGATCCGTGAAAGTGCTGACGCCAACTACGCCGCCGCTGAGGCTAACCTGAAGCGTACTGAAAATGAGTTTAGTGCCACTATCTCAGGCATCCGCGCCCAAAAAGGCACGGCGCAGGCTGACCTCGCCTCCGCTGGACGTGACATCACCACGATCGACATCCAGATCAGCCAAAACCAACGTCAGGTAGTGGAGTCTCCTCGTGATGGCATCGTTCTCAGCGTCCAGGCCACCGATGGCACCTATCTGCGCCCCGGATCTGCAGTGTGCGTGATCATTCCAGAAACCGACAGTCGCTTTGTGGAAATGCTGCTGGATGGCAATGACATGCCGCTCATTCGCCCACGCCATACGGAGGCTGACGGCAGCATCACCCGAGGCAGCGAGGTGCGTCTTCAGTTTGAAGGCTGGCCTGCCATTCAGTTCGTCGGTTGGCCGAGCGTGGCCGTCGGCACCTTCGGCGGCGAGGTCGTGTTCGTCGATGCCGCCGATGACGGCAAAGGCAGCTTTCGCATCGTCGTCGCACCAAAGCCTGACACCACCTTTCGCAACGGCATTGCCGAAGAAGTCCCCTGGCCCGGCAATCGCTGGCTCAGACAAGGCGTGCGGGCAAACGGCTGGGTGCTGCTCCAGCAGGTGCCGCTTTGGAAAGAAATCTGGCGTCAGATCAATGGCTTCCCACCCGTGGTCTCAGACAAAGAACCTGATGCGAAAAAATGATCCGCCGCACTACCAAATGCCGTCTTTTTTTCCGGCTTGCATTCAGACTCGTTCCATTGCTGGGCACGACGCTATCTGCGCTTGAGCCCATCACTCACAGCGCGGTTATTCACTCAGTCACCTCGCAGTATCCGCCTTATCTCATGGCGCTCATCGAGCGAGACATCGCCGCTGGCAGATTGCGTCAGGCCCAGGGTTCCTTTGACTTGAGCTTTCTGGCCAAGGGATCATTCAATCCCACGGGTTATTACGATGGCAGCAATGGTGATTTCATTTTCGACCAACCCCTGCCCTTCTGGGGAGGCAATGTATTCGCTGGATACAAAATCAGCAGCGGCTCACTCGCAGATTATGATAAAAACCGCACGCTGCTAGATGGTGAACTGCGCGCCGGACTACGTGTCAATTTGCTGCGAGATGGCCCCATCGACTCACGCCGGGCCGCCCTCTGGAAGGCTCGCTTGGATCAAGAAATCGCTGATCCATTCATCCAGCGACAACATCTGGACATCATTCGTTCCGCCACCCGTGCCTATTACAACTGGCTGGCCATGGGCAAGCGCTACAATGTCTCTGAAAACCTGCTTCGCATTGCCAAAGACCGTGAAATAGCCATCGCGGAACTCGTCGAGAAAGGTCAGGTCGCCCCTATCGTCAAAGTGGACAACGAGCGCCTTGTCATCAGCCGTCAGCTAAATCTCGTGCAGGCCAGACGACGCTTCGAGGCCGCCGCCATTGAGCTCTCACTGTTTTACCGAGATGAACGTGACGAACCTCGGATCATCACTCGTGACCACCTGCCCGCCCTGTTCCCCAAAACCAGCCCTGTGAGCGACAATGAGGTCGGATCAGCCATCAGTCAGTCCTTCGTCAAACGTCCAGAACTGCGCCGCATTGGTCTCGTCATGGAGAAGCTCGGTATCGACCAAAAACTCGCTAAAAACGCCCTGCTGCCCAACCTGGATCTCACCGCCAGTGTCAGCGAAAACCTCGGCCCAGGCCCCTACAAAGACCGCAAGGAAACCGAAACGAGCGTCGGCATTGAATTGAAAGTACCTCTGCAACGTAACGAAGCCAAAGGACGGCTGCAAACCATCAGCGCCGAACTCGAGCGACTCACGGCCGATGCCAAGTTCGCCCGCGAACGCATCGTCGCCGAAATCCGCGATGCCTACTCCGCGATCAAAGCGGCGCATGAACAAATCAGCCAGACGAAGCGGAACGTCGAGTTGGCGGTGCAGCTAGAACAAGCCGAGAGCAAACGCTTCGAGCAAGGAGCCACCGATCTCTTTGCCCTTCAGATCCGCGAGCAAGCCACCTTTGACGGCAGACTGCTAGAAATCGACGCCCAGGCCGAGTTTTTCCGAGCCCAGGCTGACTACGAGGCCGCCACAGCTCAGAAGACCATACTGGCCGTGCCTACGAGGTGATCTCATAGACAATCACACATTTCACACAAGATCGGAGTTATTCATTGACGCTCATGCCAATGGCTCGCTAAAACGGTGAATCGTCTCCAACCATGCCGTACGGTTTTGCCATCACTGCCATCTTATCATTAGCGCTGAGTATCATTTGTCTGCGCGTATCCAGCGACGCTAAATTTTGGCGGCTGCGCTGGATGGATTTACTCGGTGTGATGGATGTGGAACATGACCGTGATCTTCGGAAAATGCAGGAGCGTCAAATGGCTTCGATCAGCCTTATACTTTTTGTCCTATTCACCGCAGTATCCATTAGTTGCAGCTACTGGACCTTTGATGAAATCCGCGAAAGTCGTCGTGAAAAAAGCTCCTTCGAAAATGAAATCGACATGGCTCGAAAAGAGATTGAAGGGGTGCGCCTGAAAATCCGACGGTGAGATCAACTTCAGGCTTTCTGATGCCGCGACTTGCCTCAGCGCCAGTGCGCGACATCATGCGGAATTCACTTCATGAAACGCCTTTACCGCCACGCTCAGATCGCCTCCGAAGATAGCCCGCAATTGACGCATGCAGATGTGCTCGTCGAAGGAGATCGTATCATCGCTGTAGCCACGGAGATCACCGAGGTGAATGATTGCATCACCATCGACTGCACCGGACGCATCCTTCTACCCGGTCTCTTTGACATTCATGTACATGCTCGTGAGCCCGGACAGGAAGACAAAGAAAACATCGCCACCTGCGCTGAGGCCGCCATCAACGGCGGTGTCACAGGTTTTGTCATGATGCCCAACACCAGCCCGGCCATCGACAATGCGGGCGTGGTCCGCACCGTCCTCGAAAGCGCCCGCCGCACTCGCATTGGAGCCAGCATTTACACCACCGGAGCCATCACCAAAGGCCGTAAAGGCGAGGAACTCGCAGGCATCGCAGGCATGAAAGCAGCTGGTTGTGTGATGCTCACGGACGATGGCTTTCCCGTGGATAATCCCCAGGTGCTGCGCCGGGCCATGGAGTATGCCCGTGATTATGATCTGCCCCTGGCAAGCCATTGTGAGGTCAAGGAACTCAGCGGCAAAGGCTGCATGCATGAGGGAAAAATCAGCTATTCACTCGGTCTGCCTGGCATCCCCAACATCAGCGAGGAAATCTGTATCTCACGGGACATCCGGCTGGCTGAATACACGGGAGTGCATCTCAACATCCAGCACGTCACCACCGCGGAAGGCATGAGAACGATCAAGCGCGCCAAGGACCGAGGCATCCGCGTGACCTGTGAGATCGCCCCGCATCATCTCATGTTCAGCCATGAAGACATCGGTGACTACGATACGCATTACAAAATGAATCCGCCTCTGCGTACGAAGGAGGACAATCAAGCCCTGCTTCAAGGCTTGATCGACGGCTGGTTCGACGTCATCGCCACCGATCACGCCCCGCACACGCCGTTTGAAAAAAACCAGGACTTCGCCAGTGCGCCTTTCGGCATCACTGGTCTGGAGACAGCGCTGCCAAGCCTTTATGATCGCTTTATTTCCAAGGGAATCCTGAGCTGGGATGTGATCGTCAAACGCTACTCTGCCGAGCCACGTCGGATGATGAAACTCGCGACCGTACCGATTAAAGAAGGCAGCGTCGCTGAGTTCATTCTCTTCAATCCAGACCGCCAAACCACCTTCAGCCGTGACTTCATGAAGTCGAAAAGCATCAATACACCTTTCCTCGACCAAACGCTCCAAGGCATGATCGAGCGCGTCATTTATCGCGGTGAAGAACTCCTAGCCCGATAAGGCTCAAACGGCAGCCACTTCCACAGCCTCACACTTCTCACGCCAACCGGGAAAGCTCCAGACATTCGGGAAACCCGAGCACTGGATGGGTTTCACGGACTGAATCAGGCAGGTGTTCACGCCCTCCAGAAACAAGCATTCACCATTCGGCTTGTCGATGATCGATAGGCCGGTGCGATTGGCATTAAGACGGGTGCAATTTTCCATGAATTCCGCTTCTTCGCGTCCCAGGTAGCTCGCGATCTTGATCACCTCTTCTGAAGTCACATTCACATCGCCCGGCCAGCGGCAGCAATTCCCACAACGCACGCATTGATAGTAGGGCTTGGCATCAGCGGAAGGCGGAGTTTCTGACATGTCGATTTTTGGATTCGCAGGATTCGGAGGAGCGTTTCATAGTTCACAGATGTTACACCTCTTGCAACGAATGGATGACAGCGCACCACGCCATACCACGGCGGCCAAAGGTGTGCCTGATTCGCTGCGTTCAGTCACCGTTTTGGCGGACGCCAACGAGTCAGCCGAGCAAGCTCTCGAAGATTGGTCTCGCGGTCTGGAATGGGTGGAGTGGCTGTTTTCCAGCGTGCGACAAAGAACCACCCGACTGCATTTCGAAGCCCCCGCCACCGAGTCCCTGCCCAAGCTACGTATTGCTTGGAGCAGTTTTGCACGGACCAGCCTGCCCGAAGTGCTCATCCCTCATCTCGTAAAAGCTTGGGAGGCCTCTGAAAAAGGACATCTCAGTGCGCTTATCGACGCCGATGATGCTCTTCATCACGTCCTCACAGAAGAACAAAAAAAACTCAGCATCACCGCAGGTCATCGTCTGCTGAAAAGTACACGTGGAGCCCGCTATCAGGGAATGCTAGGACATTTCCGCCAGGCGTGCGATTCCGGCACCAGCACAGGACATTTCTTGATCATCTGGGCTGCTCTGGGTCACTTTTTTCAACTCAGCCTCACTAGCGTCATCGCTGAATACTTGAGGCTGGAATGGTCCATCGGAACGCGCCTTCTGCCGAATTCCCCCAAGCTGCATCATCTCAGCGAATTGACTTCCAGATTGATGCCCAAGTCGGTCGCTGAATTGAGAATGGTTTAAGCCAGCCTCAATCTTACTGCCCCACAGCGCTCCAGAAGGAAGTGAGTCTTCTGCAGCGGTTTGAGCGTCGGCTTTCGGCCACAAAATTGCCCACAAGCTCCGCGTTTCCACGTCCGCTTCTCACCTGCCCGTAGGCTGACATCGCGAGCTATCCCACGCTCATGCCCTCGTCTTCAACGGCGGAAAATTCAGCGCGCCCATCAACTGACAGCTCAGTTCTGTCTCCATCACAGCGTTCTGGCTCAGTTTTTGACGGCTTGCGGATTTGAGACTGGTCAGCGTGACGTCCATCATTTTGAGAATCAAAGGTTTCAGACTTGAGATTGACTCATTCTTTTGAGTGATTCCAATCAGTTTTAAGATGTCCAAATTTGTAATCAAGTGACGCAGCGCGTCAGACCTATGAGAATTACATGCCAAAAGGATGGCGTGGGCTGAAGCCAACGTAGCTACGGCCATTCGTGCGCCAGCGTGGGCCTTCGCCAGCCTGGCCACCTGAGGTATCCAGACGAAGACCACACACTGTCATGAAAACATGCTCACCAGGTTTTACCCAGATGGTGATGAAGCGGCCTTCGCCAGCCTGGCCATAATTCGCAAAACCAATAGATGTCAGAGGTGCCTTCAGCAGACTAGCCTTGATCAGGGCATAGCTCGTGGAGCTGGAGCAGTCATAAGCACGATCTTCGACGCGGCCATGGCCAGCACCGCGAACATAAGGGCTGTTTTGAAGCATATTCGCAGCGTTGATCAGATACTGAACCTGGACTGGCAGGCTGGCTGAGCAGGAAGCGAAACAACCATCATAACGGATCAAAGCACCAGCTGCGGCACGAGGAGCGGCTGCTGGGCGAGCCACCAAAGGGCGAGTGGCAGCAGCTTGCTTGGCTCGGTAAGCCGCCATCTGCTGATTGTAAAAAACAACCTGCTGCTGGTAGGCAGCCCACTGTTGCTGAGCATAAGCGGCCTGCTGGGCGGTGTAAGCGCTTGCGGAGTAACCGTTTTGAGCGCTAGCAGGGATCAGAGCTGCGAACAAGAGAGCAGCGGCGACCAAGAAGCCGGCGATGTTGGAAGCGGTTTTCATTGCACTTTATTATTAATAATATGATAATTATATAAATAATCAGAGCTACCACAATATAAAAATCATAATTAATTCAAAAATTAGTGTAGAAAAATATGACTTTATACAGATTTTATAACTCAAAATTTAACCAGCTTTAAAAGCTATAATAAATCACAATCCATTGTGCCTAAATTATTTATGCGCATGACCTAGCTAGATTAGGTCGAATTGGAGCGGCCAAAGGCCAGTTTTGACCTCCAAAATTGAGGTATTGAAGATGGCCCTCGAAAAAGAGCGCCGAGCTTTCGCAGTTCTGCATGAGACAATTGTTTCACTCGCCATGCGAAAACCTGATCTGCATGATCAGTGTTTAAATCAGTTAGACCTTTTGCCAACGCCTGCCCTGCTAATGCAATAAAGTGCGAAGGTCACAGGTATTGATTGGCCTCATGAAATGGTTTTTTCTTTCTGTCTCTCTGACAGCTACCTGTTTAAAAGCTGCGGATTTGCCTGCGGATCAGACGGCTCTCATTCCTGAGTCGGCGAAACGACCGCTCATCGTCACAGGAAAGACAACGCAGGCGCTGCCCGCGCATGATTTACCGGAAGGTTACACGCTGGAGCTTGCAGCCGCCTCACCACTGGTGACGCATCCGATCATGGGATGTCTCGATGATCGTGGACGTTTGTATGTGGGCGATGCTGTCGGTGTGAACTGGAATAAGGCGCAGCTCGAAGCTAATCCACCCAATCGTGTGCTGATGCTTGAAGACACAGACCAAGACGGCATTTTTGACCGAAGCACGGTCTTTGCAGACAAGATGACGTTTCCCCAAGGGGCCTGTTGGCTGGACGGCAGTCTCTACGTCGGCTCACCGCCATCACTTTGGAAACTTACGGATACGGATGACGATGGTGTCGCCGACCAACGTCAGGAAATCGTCACAGGGTTTGATTATACAGGCAACGCGGCCGACATCCACGGCCCGTTTTTACATCCGAATGGCCGCCTCTATTGGTGCCATGGGCGCAAAGGTCATAAAGTGGCGCAAAAAGACGGCACCGTGGTGGACGAGTCTCTAGCCTGCGGCATCTGGAGCTGCAAACCAGATGGAACGGATGTCGCTTGGCACTCGCTGGGCTGTGGCGACAATCCCGTCGAGGTCGATTTCACCCGAAGTGGCGACATCATCGGCGTGCAAAATCTCTACTACTCCCAGCCGCGCGGCGACACGATCATCCACTGGCTCTACGGTGGCATTTATGAGCGCGCTGATCAGCTCAAGGCCATCGCCCATCTCTCTCGCACGCTAGAAACCATGCCGGTGATGTATAATTTCGGTCACGTTGCGGTCAGTGGCAGTTGTTTCTGGAGGAGCTATCCAACCAAGAACGAAGAACCAATAACCGAGCACTTTCTCGTCACTCATTTCAATACTCAACGACTCGTGCGCATGGAGCTGACGCCCGAAGGCAGCACTTACAAAGCGGTCGAGAACGAATTTCTCAAGCTTCACAATCCCGACATCCATCTCACCGATGTGATGGAGGACCCTCGCGACGGCTCGCTTTTACTCCTCGACACAGGAGGCTGGTTCCGCATTGGCTGCCCGAGCAGTTTGATGGCGAAATCGGACCTCCTAGGTGCTGTGTATCGCATTAAACCCAAGAACCCTCAGCCTTCTCCACTTGTCAGCCTGAGAGCAAATGGAGCGGATCATAACAACGACATTCAGGAACAAATCGCTGCCTTAAAATCGGGCGATGCGCACGCTCGGAGACGGGCTTTGGAATGGATTTCTAAAACCAAGCAAGTAGGTGACAGCACGGCGGCACAACTGAATCCTGTGATGCTCTCGCTCATGAGTCTGGATCTCGATCCCTCTGCCGAGCACACCTTGATAGCCGCCTCCAAAAAGCTGATGCCAGTGGGGTTGGCGGAGCTAAAAGCAGCCCAGAATGCCGTGACCATTCGGCACATGCTGCAATGTTTCACCCCCGATGATGCAGCCGCGATGAACTTGGCCTTAGGTGTAAGCAAGGCGCATCTCGACTCAGAAAACCCCGAGCTGGCCAAGGCCTGCCTGAGCTACACTGTCGGACATCCTCACGCGGATGAATGGATCGCACCAGAACTGGCCCGATGGCTTGAAAGCCCTCAGCCATCCAGCCCAAAGATCAAAGCACTAAAGGCATTTTGCACCGCACTCATCACCAAGCCCGAAACACAAAAGCTCCTCACAGTCATGCTCGCCCACGCCTCAGCGGAGGTGCTGACGACGGCCTTGAGCGTCCTTGCCGCTCAGACAGCGGGCGTGGTCCATGAGGCATGGCTGCCGCTGATCGACAAGCACCTCGCCGAAGCCCCCACGCCACTGGTTCTCGACGCGATTAAAAAGCTGAAGTCATCTCACTTCGACGCCGCGCTTCAGATACTCGCCAGCGACACGAAGCGCCCGCTTGCCATTCGCTTGAAAGCGCTCGACTCGGCAAAATCGGTCACGCTCACAGGCACGACCTTTGACATGGTCAAAAACGTGCTCGCTGATTCAGCCTCGTCTTCCGCTGCGAAAATTCAGGCCTCAGGGATGCTTGCCAGCGCCCCTATCGCCAAGGATTTGATGACAGACATTGCGCCACTTTTTGCAACGGTGGGACCGGTGGAACTCAAAACCCTGCTGCCGCTACTCAAACGCCACAAGGACGTGGAGATCGCCCAAATGCTGGCCCGAGAAATCGCCAATAATCCAGTCATTGCCAGCCAGCAGGAAAGCGCATACCGCACCGCTCTTGCTGACCTGCCACCGGAGATTTTCGAAACCATCATCCTGCCCGCCTACAATGCCGCCGTCGCCACGACCGAGGCGAAAAAACGCCAACTCGCCCCATTGTCTGAAAAAGTCATCGCCAAAGGCAGGGCTGCCGACGGAGAGAAGCATTTCAAATCTGGCAAAGGCACCTGCATCGCGTGCCACAAGATCGGAGATACTGGCCGTGCGATTGGTCCTGATCTCACCAAGATCGGAGCCATCCGCAACGAGCGCGATCT
Source organism: Verrucomicrobiaceae bacterium (assembly GCA_947463285.1). Taxonomy (GTDB): domain Bacteria; phylum Verrucomicrobiota; class Verrucomicrobiia; order Verrucomicrobiales; family Verrucomicrobiaceae; genus Prosthecobacter. The sequence goes on from CANHTV010000045.1 coordinate 12,781, forward strand.
TTTGGAAAGCATCCTTTTCCCCAGCAACACACTCGCTCGTGACTACGAGGCCCACATTATCGAAACCAGCGACGGCCAGCAGACCCTGGGCGTCATCAAATCTCACACAGCTGAAGGCCTCCTTGTCACCGACATTGCTGGCCAAGAGAAGAACATCCCGCATCAACAAATCACAGGACACACCACGCTGACGACGAGCCTCATGCCAATGGGCCTTGATCAGACCCTACCCGAACAGGAGTTGCTTGATCTCGTCGCTTATCTTCGCGGTCTGAAGTGAGTTCTCAGCCATCGAGTCGGATTTGCCAGCGGACGGCTCTCGTTAGCCAGTAAGCTGCTTGCCTCTGGGATATTGCCCCCTAACGTCGGCCCACCGATGTCTGCGAACCGATTTTACAACTCTTTCGACTCTGAAACCCTGAAACCGCGCCCGGCTCATTCGGGAGAATACCGCACGGCTTTCCAGATTGATCGGGACCGTATCATTCACAGCAGCGCTTTTCGTCGGCTGCAAAACAAGACACAGGTTTTTCTATCCGGTGAGTACGACTTTTATCGCACGCGGCTCACGCACAGCATCGAGGTGGCTCAGATTGGCCGCTCCATCTGCGGCTCAATAGCACACCAAAGTGACCTGCTGAGCGACGATTTTTTCATTGATGCGGATCTCGTGGAATGCGCCTGCCTGGCTCATGATCTCGGGCATCCGCCTTTTGGTCACACAGGAGAGCGGACTCTGCATCGACTAATGCAGCCATATGGTGGCTTTGAAGGCAATGCGCAAACGCTGCGCCAGCTCACCCAAACCCTTTTTAATGAAGGACGCGAAGGCATGAATCCGAGCCGCGCTTTGCTGGATGGAGTCCTGAAGTACAAGACACTGCACACTGAAGCCGCAGGAGCACCGAACCACTATCTTTATGACGATCAAGAAATCTGGCTGGATTTCACCCTCGGGCATCAGTCTTTCCCGTGCGAACTCACTCCAGGCAAAGCACGCAACAGCTTTAAAAGCATCGAATGCCAGATCATGGACTGGGCTGACGACACCGCTTATAGTCTGAATGACATTGCAGATGGCATCCATGCAGGGTTCATCACCGTCACCCGACTGGAACAGTGGGCTGAAGCCAATGCGCAAACGACGGCACAGGCCGAGCACCTCAGCTTTCTTTGCAAAGCCATCCGCGAGCGCAGAGTCGAAGCCAGACTCAACCGCCACATCGGCGATTACATCCGTGCCGCCAAACTGGTGCCTGAAAGCACCTTCCTCAGCGCGATGACCCGAAGGCATCAATACCGCCTCGATATTGATCCTGACATCAAAGCCCAGTCGAAGCTGAACAAAAAGATCTCCTTCGATCTTGTCTTTCGCAGCCCTCAGCTACAACAGCTGGACTACAAGGCAGACTTCATCCTCACCCGTCTTTTTCAGGTTCTGGAGAAGCGCTACGTCCATGGCGACGACAGCCTGCACCTCATGCCCGCCAGCGTGGAAGCCGAGATCGCAAAAGCTTCTGATAAAGCCACGCGGGCACGCCTCGTCTGCGACTGGATCTCCAGCATGACCGATAACTTTGCCTTCCGCACCTACCGTCGTCTCTTCGATGCAGACTTTGGCTCAATCACCGATTTTGTCTGATAACACTGTCCATCTAGCGG
>CANHTV010000046.1 GCA_947463285.1 Verrucomicrobiaceae bacterium
CCATTCGTGGTCCAGGTGCGGAAGCTGTTGCCACCAGCGGCCACGAGTTCATCGAGATGCTTGTCGCCCGCTGCGCCTTTCACAAAGTAGGGCTCGCCTCCTCGCATGATGCCGACTCCCGGCACGATTTTCACCGGCACGGTTTCCGCAGCGGTGTGAGTGGTCACGATGGATAAAAGGAGAAGTGCAAAGACGAACGTGCGCATGATGAAGGGGACTCATCTCCCTCACTTGCACTCAATGCAAGCCGACGGCTTCTGCACCTGCTCAGCGCTCACGCATCCGAGTTTCCAAAGATCGGACTTGAAGTGAAGGACCCTGGTTGCAGCGGCTGATGCAGTCCATATCCTGTCCCATGATCAGACCCGCTTTTGTTCTTCTCACTTCGCTTCTCATGAGCATGACCGCCTTCGCCGCCGCCGATGAAATCACCGAGCTGAAAAACCGCGCCCAAAACGGCGAAGCCAAGGCCCAGATCGAACTCGCCATCCGTCTGCGCGATGGCAAAGGCGTCACCAAAAACGATGCCGATGCCATGCAGTGGGCGCATAAGGCCGCCGATGCCGGAAACGCCGATGCGCAGGACTTTGTCGGCTTTGCCTACCTGCGTGGCGCGGTGGTGAAAAGGAACACCGCGCTCGCCATCGCCTACTTTAAAGAAGCAGCGGATGAATCGGCTCAAGCGGCCTTCAACCTCGGTCAGTGCTACTTCGGCGCCCAAGGCACCGAACAAGATTGCGCCAAAGCTCTCGAGTACTGGGAAAAAGCGGCTTCAAAAGGCCATGGGCGTGCCGCAGCCGCCGCAGCGATGGCTTTTCATGCAGGCGAAGGCATCCGGCGTGATGCAAAGAAAGCACGGCAGCTCGCCGAGCGTGCGGCGGAGCTCGGCAATGCAGGTGGACTCGTCTTCCTCGGCGAATTGCAATTCCAGGCCGGTGACATGGACACCGCGAAAGCGAATTGGACCAAGGCGTCCAAACTCATGCCCACCAGCGCCACGGGCCATCCCTCGCAGCCTTCCGACAATGCCTCCGCGCAGCAGGGCGCGGACCTTTTGAAGCTCGTCGACTACCGCCGGCGCAAAGGCGAGCCGGGCAAGTTCGCCTTTGTGCAGATGCCGCACATCCTCCAGGGCTACAACAACTGCGGCAGCACCGCCTGCGCCATCTTCGCCCGCTTTCAGGGCAGCGACATCTGCGGCTGGGACTTCAAAAAGCTGTGCCCCTCACCACTCGGCACTGGCACCGATTGGGGCCACTTGCTCGATACCTCAGCCAAGATCGGCCAGCAGTGGAAACTCGTCACCTTCACACCCGATGACGACGGCTTCATCAAAGCCACCGGCATGCTCAAAAGTGAACTCGATGCCGGTCGGCCCGTCATTGTCGATTTCAAATACATCGGTCCGCAATACCCCGGCGGCAGTGCGGGTCATACGCTGAACGTCTGCGGCTACATCGCCCAAGACGACCTCTACATCCTTTGTAATCCCGCCGTGGCCACTCCCGGCCTCCAACTGATCACCGCCGCCGATTTGAAGAACTTCTGGCGCTCCGACCACTACGGAGCGCTGTCGAAAGGCGTGCTCTCTCGGCCAGCTTTTGTCATCGACCTCCGTTGATGTGACTCCTCTCATGCGCCCATCGCTCTTCATTCTCATCGCGTTATCCTCCTGCTACACATTTGCGGCAACACCGCGCGATGCACTGCCCCTCGATGCACCCGAATGGCCGCTGAACTATCGCCTGCACCTCGAAGGTCCGGCGAACGTGAAGCTCTGCGATGAATTGACGCTGTCGCTCGAAGCGAAAGGCCCGCACGACATCGCAGTGGAGCACCCGGCAAAAGGCGCACCGGTGCTGCGAGTGTGGAGCGATGGCAAACTGGTGCGGGGGCCGGAAGATGTTCCTGCACTGGCGAAAACGGGGGCGCAGGATTTTCCGGACGCGGGGCTCGATCTCGGCGCGGACTTCACAGCGATGGTGGAATTTGAATCGACTGGGCAAGGCACGCTGTTCTCGATGTGCCCGCCGACGGGTAAGTGGTCGCCGGATGCGAAGTCGCTCTTCATTCGCGGCGGCAGGCTGGTGTATGACATCGGCTGGCTCGGTGCGATCAACTCCAGTCCGAAAGTGAACGATGGCAAACCGCACACCGCCGTGCTGACCGCGAGCGGTGGTGTTGCGCGGTTGTGGTTGGATGGAAAGCAGATCGCTGAGAAGGCGAACTTCACGAGGCCGGACGCAAATGAGTTTATCTTCAAAGTGGGACGAGCCGCGCCGAACTTTGGTGGCGATTTCACCCATGGGAAAATCAGCGTGGTGAAGGTCTGGCAGCGTGCGTTGCCGGAGGGCGAGATCGCGCTGCTTTTCAAAGACGGCGGCCCGGGCGCGAACACGCCGGACTTCACGCATGCACCGAAGGCAAGTGGCAAACCGGTGATCGAAGGCGGCAGCGTTTGGGTGCAGGCGCTGGAGCGCAGTGATCATGCGGAGATTGTGGCCGGATGGAATGCAAAGACGCTCGAAGAAGGCGCGACGATCTACAAAACGCTCTGCGTCGTCTGCCACGGCACGAAAGAGCAGCCAGGATCGCTGCCCACCGCGCTGCGTTTTACCGAAGGGCCGTTCAAAAACGGCAGCGATCCCTTCTCGATGTATCTCACGCTCACCAAAGGCTTCGGCCAGATGGTGCCGCAGCCGCAATACACCACCGCGCAGAAGTATGCGGTTATTCATTACATCCGCGAGACCTTCCTGCGTCCGCACAATCCCTCACAGCTCAAAGACATCGACCTCGCCGCGCTGCCACGCGGTCTCGCCCGCGCGGAAGTGGAAAAGATCGATACCACACTGCCGCCATATCAGCGCATGGAACTGGGCAATGCGCTATTTTGGACGCTGGAGGTCGCTGCGGACAACATTGCGCAGAAAGGCATCGCCATCCGGCTCGATGACGGTCCCGGCGGCGTGACGAAAGGCCGTGCGTGGATGGTCTATGACCACGACACGATGCGCGTCGCCGCCGCGAGCACCGGTGCGTTTGTGGACTGGAAAGGCATCGCCTTCGATGGCAGCCACGGCACGCACACGAGCCTCATCGGCGAAAAGCAGTTCGTATTGCCTGTTGAGCCTGGCTGGAGTCTCAGCGGAAAATTTGAAGACACCCGCACCGCGGCCAAAGACGGCAAAAAATACGGCCCCGTGGCCGGTTTGCGCTTCCTCGGACTTCACAAGCATCAAAACCAAAGCGTGATCGCCGCGAGCATCCACGGCACCAAAGTCCTCGAATCACCTTCGTGGCTCGATTACGGCACCACGCCGGTGTTTGTGCGCACGGTGAACGTCGCCGAGGCCAGACAGCCGCTTTTCCTCCGCGTGGCACCGGAAGGCGTGAGTGTCGTTTTGAAGGGCGCGGGCGAGTTGCAGCGCGAAAATGGCTTTTGGGTCGCCAAACTGGCTTCCGGGGCCAAATCGCGCTTTTTCATCTCCCGCGTCGATCCGGCCTCGCTCGGCACTTTGGCACAAAATCATGCCGCACCGCTCGATCTGGCTCCGCTGACCCTCGGCGGCCCAGCGCAGTGGCCGCAAACCGTCACCACGACCTCCGTGGCCGGCAAAGACGATGCCTCCTTCATCGCCGACGACTTTCCGCTGCCTGTGGAGAACCCCTTCCAAAGCTGGATGCGCCCCGGCGGCTTTGATTTCACGCCCGATGGCAAAGCCGCCATCGTCGCCATGTGGAACGGCGATGTGTGGCGTGTGGATGGCGTGATGGACAAAGCTCCCGCCACACTCACCTGGCGACGCATCGCCAGCGGCCTCTTCCAGCCTCTCGGCGTGAAGTTCCGCGGTGACGATCTCTTCATCACCTGTCGCGATCAGCTCGCGAAGCTCGTCGATTTGAATGGCGACGCCGAAACCGACTTCATCGAATGCTTCAACGACGACGCACAGGTCACCGAGCACTTCCACGAATTCGCCATGGGCCTACAAACAGATGCGGCGGGCAATTTTTATTATGCCAAGTCCGGCCGCCACGCGCTCGACAGCGTCATTCCGCAGCACGGCACGTTAATGAAAGTCAGCGCCGATGGCACGAAGAGCGACATCCTCGCCACCGGCTTCCGCGCGGCGAACGGCGTGTGCCTCAATGACGACGGCACGTTCTTCGTCACCGACCAAGAAGGCTTCTGGACGCCAAAGAACCGCATCAACCGCGTCAAAGTCGGCGGCTTCTACGGGAACATGTATGGCTACACTAACGTCACCGACGAATCCAACTCCGCGATGGAGCAGCCACTCGTCTGGGTGACGAATGACAAAGACCGCAGCCCTGCCGAACTCATTTGGGTGCCTAAAAACGCATGGGGTAGTCTCGGCGGCTCGCTGCTCAATCTCAGCTACGGCACCGGCCGCGCGTTCATCATCCCGCATGAGGAAGTGAACGGCCAATGGCAGGGTGCGGTGTGCGAACTACCCATGCCCGCCTTCGCCACCGGCATTATGCGCGGTCGTTTTGGCAACGATGGAGCCCTCTACACCTGCGGTATGTTCGCCTGGGCAGGAAATGCCACCTCACCCGGCGGCTTCCACCGCATCCGTCGCGGCCCTCAGCCCGCGCAGGTGCCGGTGGTGATTCACGCCACGAAAGGAGCCATGAGAGTCACGTTCAGCGATCCCATCACCGACACGACGAGCAGCATAAAGGTGTGGTCCCTCAAGCGCACGAAAAACTACGGCTCCAAGCACTACGAAGAGCTCGAACTAACGATTCGCGACGTGAAGCTGAGCGCGGACAAGAAGACGATCATCCTCAACATCCCGGACCTAGCTCCGACCTGGTGCTACGAACTCAAAATCGGTGACCGAGTGCTGCACGGAACCATTCACCAACTTGCCCAGCCATGACTAGTTCAGACTTTCACCAACATTCCCTCGGCTTCAGCCAAGGTCTTCTGATTGGCATCAAAAGTCAGGAACTCGTCTGCGCCCAGATGCAGGGCAGTCGCGACGTGCAGAATGTCCGCCAACCGATGACCTTTCGTCTCGGTATAGCGCTCGCTCAGCTCTTCTGCTGTTTGATGCACGGCAGACCAGTCCACCGGCAACACTTCCAGCACCTTGGTGCGCAGGTCGGATTGAAGATCGCGCAGCACTTGAGTCGCCTCGCTCTTGGTGAAGCCCTTGGTCTTGTCTTTCGTGTGAAGACGGACTTGAAGCCGCAGCGACTGGCGAAACTCGAGAAGCAGCAGACTGGAAACGGGAAGCGGCCCGCTACGTTGTGTCATGAAGGCGATCGCTCTCGGCGAGTGAACTTGTCTGCGATACAGCGAGCAGAGAAAAGAGGTGTCGGGAAAGGTCATCAGCCTTCCTCGCCTTCTAGTTCATACTCACGCATCTCCTTCACCTCCTGCTCGCTCAACACACGATCTCCCCAGATTGCCTTCTGGCGTGCAGCAAAGTCTGGATTCTTCACCTTGGTAGAGCTGCGACTCCGCTTCATGGCAGTAAGCATCGCCAACGGCTCGCCACGCTTCTCAATGCAAACTTCGACTCCATCACGGAGCCATGCCTCGATCATGGCGAAGTTGTTTCGGAGGTCACGAACGGTGGCGGTTTTCATGTGGACATTTTCTGTCCCCAGTCAGCGTTTGTCAATAACCGCCTCTTAAACTCAACTTAGATCATCATGAAACGCATCCTTGCCTTTCTCCTTATCGCGGCATCGCTCCATGCCGTGCCGCTGAAGGTTTTCATCCTCGCCGGGCAGTCGAACATGGAGGGCCATGCGAAGCTCGAGACCTTTGATTACATCGGCGATGATCCAGCGACGGCGCCGCTGTTGAAGATGATGCGGGACGACAAGGGCGAACCGCGTGTGTGCGATCACACCTGGATCTCCTACTTCACCGGCAAATACGACGGCAGCGCGAATGGTGAGGGCACCGGCAAACTAACGGCGGGTTATGGAGCGCGAGACGATGCAACGAAGTCGAATGGCAAAATTGGCCCCGAGTTCACTTTTGGCCTCACGATAGATACGGCGCTGAAGGAACCGGTGCTCATCATCAAGACCGCGTGGGGCGGCAGAAGCCTGAACACGGAGTTTCGTCCACCGAGCGCGGGGCCGTATGAACTCAATGACTACCAAAAGAAGCTCTACTACGGCCCGCCCGGCCATGGCGTGCCGAAGGACATGAATCAGTGGCTTGAAGAGAAGCAGCGCGAAACCGGCCGCTTCTACCGCTACATGGTCGAGCATGTGAAGCACGTGCTCGCGGATCCCAAACGCGTTTGCCCGGCCTACGATGCGAAGGACGGTTACGAGATCGCTGGCTTCGTGTGGCTCCAAGGCTTCAACGACATGGTGGACGGCCACACGTATCCAGATCGCGGCAAGCCGGGACGCTTTGCGGTTTACAGTGACCTGCTCGCGCACTTCATCCGCGATGTGCGCAAAGATTTCGGTGCGCCGAAGATGCCCTTTGTCATCGGTGTCATGGGTGTAGGTGGTTTGAAAGCAAACGCGGACACCCTCGCCTTCCGCGAGGCCATGACCGCGCCCGCCTTGATGCCGGAGTTCAAAGGCAATGTCTTCGCCGTACCCACCGCGCCATTTTGGTCGGAGGAACTGGGCACCATCGACGACAAACGCACCCAGATCCGCCAGATGGGCCATTTCCTCAACTCCAAGCACAAAGACCACGCCAACGCCGACGCTCACATGACTGAGGCGGAGAAGCGCGAGTATTTGAAGAACTACGAGGCGAAGCTCATCTCGCCCGCCGAAGAAGCGCTGTGGAAACGCGGTGCCTCAAATGCCGGCTATCACTACCTTGGCTGCGCCAAGACCTTTGCGCTGATGGGCAAGGCCTTCGCGGAGGTTCTGCTGCGTCAGCCGCCTTCTGCCGCTATCGAAGCGATCGAAGGCGAGATGGCTGGGTATCTCTTCGCCCCGGCGGAAAAAGTGCCGGAGGAGTTCAATGGTGGCTTTTCGCTCTACGCGGCGGCTTGGCCGCTGGTGGGCACTTATCCAGGGCATCGGTTTCAGACGGGGCTTTGCGGCACGTGGATGCATCCGCAGTGGTCGGAGGCGGAGAAGCCCAAGGAGAAGTGCTACACGGACATTGAGGGCGGGCTCGGCTGGTGGCGTGACACGCATTTTCCGACGATCACGCCGAAGTTCATCATGGGCGGCGTGGGGCCGAACTTCTCCGTGATCGCGAACGGTCCCGGCTACGGCGCGGGCACGTGGGAAAAGCCGCGCGGGCAGTATGGCGTGGCGCAACTCAGCCCTTGGCTACTGATGCCGCTGGATGGTCTGAACCTGAAGCAAGGCACGAGCGGCGAGCTTTTGGGCTATGGCTACTTGCCGTTGCCGCTTACGAACCAAAAAAGCACCACCGCAGGCAAAAACGTGCCGACGGGCAACCAGTGCTGGACGCTGTTTTTGAGCACCGGCAACTTCAAAGGCCCCGTCGCCTTCTTCACGCCGTTTTTCTGGTCGCAGGCACTCATCGAGCATCCCGAGTGGACCGGCAAGCTGCTCGACTCCTGCCCTGCGGGCCCCAACAAGCCCATCCAAATGGAGACGCAGCATGTGCCCGCCATTTTGACCGACAAACAGGCCCGCGTCGCGCCAACACGCTTCCCCATCGGCGCGGATGGCACCTCCACCGTGCTGCATCGACTCACCGCGTATAAAAAAGAAGCTCTGTGGGAGGATGTGCAGCGCTGGTTTGAGGGCGGCGCAGCAGCGGATGGCAAGATCAAGCCCGAGGCCGCGGCGATTCATACCTTCCGTAGCGGCGGCGGCTCGAACTGGAGCATCTACCCACCCGGCACGAAGCGCGATGACAAGATACCGCTCGCCTGGAATGCCTTCGCCACGTCCTTTACGCCGAATCCGATCACCTTCGGCTATCAATGGAACGCGCAGCTCAATCGCCGCGAAGGCTCGCTCGTCGTTCTGCCCGAGTATTATCAACTCGGCACCAATCCTCGCGGCAAGCCGCAGTGGCAGATCATGGATGCCAAACAAGGCCCTGCCGACGCCAAGCTCACCCAGCACCGCTTTGAAACGCCGATGGAGAAGCCACAAGCGCCACGCACGACACCCGACGATGCGAACAGTTGCTGGAAAAAGCCCGGCCCCGTCGCCGGCCCCTTCAAAGCCAAGCTCGGCGATGGCAGCACGCTCACTTACTACTGGTATCGCTTCGCCGACCAGCCAGCGATGCTCAACGCCGACCTCACGCCCGAAGAACGCGAGCAGGTGCAGCAACGCGTCGAGAAACTGCATCGCGCCTGGACGAAGGATCGCGACTACCTCACCCCGCCCGATGTCGGCAAGCTGGCGGACATCGATCCCGCGCTCATCCTCACGCCGCCGAAGGGTTTTGAGATCGGCTACGTGCCCATCGCCACACGGCAGGAGATCGAAACACCATGAAGTCCTTCGTTCTGCTGCTTTCGGCATTCGCCATTCATCACACGGCATTTTCATCGCCGCCCAACATCCTCCTCATTCTCGCTGACGACCTCGGCTATGGCGATGTGCGCTGCTACAACGCCGACTCGAAGGTGCCCACACCGAACATCGACCGGCTCGTGAGCGAGGGCATGCACTTCACCGATGCGCACAGTCCGGCCACGGTGTGCACGCCGTCGCGCTACAGCCTCATGACCGGGCAGATGGCGTTTCGGGTGCCGAGCGGCGGCACGGTGTTTCAGGGCACGGGCGGGCCGTCATTGATCGCGCCGGGAAGGCTCACGCTGCCGGCGATGTTGAAGCAGCAAGGCTACGCCACCACTGCGGTCGGCAAATGGCACATCGGGCTCACGTTTCGCGATCAGGCGGGTGGGGCGATCCACTCCGGTGAACGCGCTGCCCTGCAGCGCATTGATTACTCTTGCCGCATCGAAGGCGGACCGCTTGATCATGGCTTTGATCGCTTCTTCGGTACAGCCTGCTGCCCCACCACAGATTGGCTTTACGCGTTCATTGATGGCGATCACATCCCGGTGCCTCCCACTGGTCCCATCGACAAATCGAAGCTGCCCAAGCATCCGTATGCCAACGATTGCCGCGCTGGGTTCATCGCGCCCGACTTTCCGATGGAGGAGGTCGATCTCGTATTCTTGAAGAAGAGCCGCGACTTCATCGCGCAGCACGCACGCACCTCGCCGAAGCAGCCTTTCTTCCTCTACCATGCCACGCAGGCTGTGCATTTGCCGTCGTTCGCCGCACCGGAGTTCCAAGGAAAATCGAAAGCCGGACCGCATGGCGACTTCATCGCCGAGTTCGACCACATCGTCGGCGAATTGATGCGCGAACTCGACCAACACGGCCTCGCCGACAACACCCTCGTCATCCTCAGCAGCGACAACGGCCCTGAAGTCTCGAGCGTCGTCCACATGCGTGCCGATCATGCTCACGACGGCGCGAAACCCTGGCGCGGCATCAAACGCGATGCGTGGGAAGGCGGCCACCGCGTCCCGTTCATCGTGCGCTGGCCTGGAAAGGTCAAAGCGGGCGGCACCAGCGATCAAACCCTCTGCCTCACCGACATCATGGCTACCGTCGCGGCGATCACCGCTGCTGAGTTGCCGCACAATGCCGCAGAGGACAGCTTCAACCTGCTGCCCGCCCTCGAAGGCCACGCCACAGCTCCGATCCGGCCCTATTTGCTCACCCATGCCTTTGGCGGGCAGCGCACGCTTTCGATTCGTCGCGCGAACTGGAAATACATCGCCCACCGCGGCTCCGGCGGAAACAACTACGACAAAGGCGAGCTGAAGCCCTACGCCCTGCCCGACACCGATCCCGACGCCCCCGGCCAGCTCTACGACCTCGCCACCGATCCCGGCGAGGCGACGAATCTTTACTCGCAGAAGCCGGAGATCGTGAAGGAACTCCAAGCACTCCTCGAACAATCGAAAACCACCGGTCGCAGTCGTCCATGAAGAGCATTGTCACCCTTTTTTGTGCACTCAGCATCCTCGGCTCTACCGAGGCGGCGGAGAGCAGGCCCAACGTGCTTTTCATCGCGCTGGATGATCTTAATGACTGGATCGGCTGCCTGGGCGGGCATCCGCAGACGAAGACGCCGAATCTCGACCGACTCGCGGCGAGCGGCGTGTTGTTTCGAAATGCCTACACGGCTGCGGCTTCGTGCAATCCTTCGCGCACGGCGATCTTCAGCGGTCTGCCGCCGCATCGCTCGGGACTTTACAATAACCTGCAAAAGATGCGCGAGGTGATGCCGGAGGGGGAGCTGCTGCCGCGTTATTTTTCGAAGCAGGGCTACTGGAGCGCGGGCTCGGGCAAGATGTTGCACTACATCATCGATCCGCCGTCGTGGGATGATTACTTCCCGGCCAAAGCGAAGGACAATCCTTTTCCGCACACGTTTTATCCCGAGAAACGGCCCGTGAGCCTGCCGCGTGCCGGTGACTGGCAATACGTCGAGACCGACTGGGCGGCGCTCGACGTGACCGACGAGCAGTTTGGCGGGGATTGGGCCGTAACGAAGTGGATTGGCGAGCAACTGAATGCGCAGAAAGTGGCTTCGGCTTTAGCCGAAGATGATGGATCGAAGGTGCGGCTAAAGCCGCAGCCACTTTTTCTCGCCTGCGGCATCTACCGGCCGCATGAGCCGTGGTTTGTGCCGAAGCAGTATTTCGAGCCGTTTCCGCTGGAAAGCATCCAGCTTCCGCCCGGCTACAAAGCGGATGATGTCGATGATTTGCCGCCCGCAGGCCAGCGACTCGCGCGGAACCGCTACTTCGCACACATTCACAAGCACGAGCAGTGGAAGAAGGGTATCCAGGCCTATCTCGCGTCGATTCACTACGCCGATGCGATGCTCGGTCGCGTGCTCGATGCGCTCGAAATGAGCTCTCAGCGCGACAACACGATCGTCGTGCTCTGGAGCGATCACGGCTGGCATCTCGGCGAGAAGGAGCATTGGCAAAAGTTCACCGGCTGGCGTGTTTGCGCTCGCGTTCCGCTCATGATCCGCGTGCCGAAAGGTGCGCCCGGTTTGCCCGAAGGCACTACGCCTGGCAGCGTGTGTGATCGCCCGGTGAGCCTCGTGGATCTGTTTGGCACGCTCACCGATCTGTGCGGCCTGCCGCCAAAAGCGGACATTAACAGCAGCAGCCTCGCGCCGCTGCTGAGCAACCCGCAGGCCGAATGGCCACACGCCGCTCTCACTCATCTCGACAAGCCCGAGAACTACGCCATCAGCACCGAGCGCTGGCGCTACATCCACTACGCCAGCAACGAAGAAGAGCTCTACGACCTCAAAACCGATCCTTACGAATGGACAAACCTCGCCACAAACCCCGAGCATGCTAACAAGCTCGCTGAGATGCGTTTGCTTGCTCCCAAGAACATCGCTCCTGTCCACAAATCGAAACCATGAACATCGTCTCCATTTTTAACGACGTGATCGGTCCCGTGATGCGCGGGCCATCGAGTTCACACTGTGCGGCGGCGCTACGCATCGGGCGGCTGGCGCGGGATTTGATGGACGGCGAGATAAGCGAGGTGCTCGTCGAGTTTGATCGCGAAGGCTCGCTGCCGACCACGCACGACAGCCAAGGCAGCGATATGGGCCTGTTTGGTGGTTTGCTGGGCTGGGAAGCTGATGATGAGCGGCTGCCGGAGTCGGCGAAAGCGCTGGCGGAGGCTGGGATCAAGCTGCGCATTGAAACTGTCGATGTGGGTGATCCGCATCCGAATACCTATCGACTGACATTGATGAACTCGCGTGAAACGCACTCGCTCATCGCCATCTCGACTGGTGGTGGGATGATGGAGGTGCTGAGTATCGACGGTGTGGAGCTGCACATGGACGGCGGGTATCATGAGACGCTGATTTGGGCGCCGAAGGGCGCTGAGGCGCATTTCGAGGCCGATGAGGTCATCGTTCACGATTTAAGCAATGCGCAGCTCATCCAGGTCAAATCCGACCGATTCGTCGGATCAGACGAATCATTCACCACCAAGCGGCTCTCCCCCGTGCTTCCGGTGCCATCGCGAAAAAACCTCCGCGTGCCCTTCACCAGCTGCGCTGACATGCTGAAGCACAACGGAGCCCAAAACACGCCACTCTGGCAGCTCGCCATCGAATACGAGAGGGCTCGCGGCAGCTTCACCGAACGCGAAGTTATCGAAAAGATGCTCACCATTGTGCGCATCCTGCGGAAATCCATCGCCAGCGGCATCGCGGGCACGAGTTACGAGGATCGCGTGCTGCATCATCAGAGCGGACGCTTTGCCGAGATGATGAACGCAGGGCGTCTGCTCGATGGGGGTGCGTTGAATCGCATCATCCTCTACGTCACCGCCTTGATGGAAATGAAGAGCAGCATGGGTGTCATTGTCGCGGCTCCAACTGCTGGCGCCTGTGCTGCCTTGCCAGGAGCGGTCATCGCGATGGCCGAGACAATGAGCCATGACGAAGAAGACATGGCCAAAGCGATGCTCGCCGCCGGGCTGATCGGGGTCTTCATCGCCACACGCTGGACCTTCGCGGCCGAAGTCGGTGGCTGTCAGGCTGAGGGAGGCTCTGCAGCATCAATGGCGGCAGCCGCGCTCGTCACGCTCGCAGGTGGTTCAAGGGATCAGGCCATCGCAGCAGCATCAATGGCATTCCAATCGATGCTGGGACTGATCTGCGATCCCATCGCCAATCGCGTCGAAGCACCGTGCCTCGGCAAGAATGTGATGGCCGCTAGCAACGCGCTGTCATGTGCGAACATGGCGCTCGCCAGTTTCGATCCGCTGATCCCGCTGGATGAAGTCATCGATGCCGCCAAATCCGTCGCCGATCGCATGCCCCGCGAGCACCGCTGCACCTCCCTCGGCGGCCTCGCCGTCACCCCTACCTCCCACGAAATCGAAAAGCGTCTCGCCAACCTCAAGAAAGGCTGCGGGAGCTGTGCCTGTCATTGAATTCAGGGACAGACATCCTCTACGACGCCTGTTTGATCATCATCAGAACACCTGGAGGTCAAAACCCGCCGATGCGACACGCTGCCCATTGATTTGCAGCTCAATGCGATGATGGCCAGGATGGTGTTTGCGCGTGGTGAAGTCGCGAATGACCTGATTCTTCCTTAATTGTAAAGTTTGGTGCGGCATGAGCTCGATCTCTGTCCATTTAAAAACCTTCTCAAAGGCAGCTCCACGAGCTTTCATGTAATGAATGACGTAATCCACGGCCAGACGCTGCGACTTCGCGGATTCAGACGAGACCTCCGCCATGATGACGAGGCGCTCACCGAGTTTGATATGTGGAGCAGATAGAGTGAGGGATGCCCTCACAGCGGCTATTTCCCCAAAACCAAAGAGCTGAAGCGCGCGCGGATGTCCGCGCTTGATGAGCGTGCGGCAGGCGTGGCGGGCGATCCAAGCAAGAGTCTCTTTTTCAAGATCCCAAGCCTCAAGACGACTCAGAACCCAATCCGGGTGGTCTTTGGTGATGTCATTCAAATGGTTCGCGACAGAGCGGCGAACATAGAGTGATGGATCATCCTTGAGGGCCTCGATAATGGCTGCACAGGGAGCTGGATCGCACACGAGAGCAGCGAGCCTCATGCCCCAGGGGAGACGCGGACGCGAACCTTCGCTGGCGAGACGGCGCACGTGTTCATCAGCGTCCTGGGTCCAGCGGAGCAGGAATTCAAACGCACGAGATTGATTCGACAGGATGAATCCACGCACGGCAAATTCGGCGGAGCCAAAACGTGTAAAGAATCGCAGCGCCTCCATGGAAAAGTCGAACTCTGCCGCGCCATACGTCGCCACGAAGTCACTGAGAAAAATCGCGATAAAGGAATGATCGAGACGTGGCGCGAGCTTTTGCAACAGGCGGACTTTTTGCTGAAATGAGCTAGGCAAAGCCGCATCCACAGCAACCGCGCATTCATGCAGACGCTGCATCAAGCTGCGCTCGGCAAGTCCGTTGAGTACGTGTTTCAAGAAGCGTTTTTCGTCGAACTTGGCCGAAAGTGTCCCCAGCTCGCGGGCAATGAAGCGGTAGCGTTTTTCATCAAACCAGTCTTTGAGCTGAGGAGGAAGTGGATCGTCAGAGGCGGGCATGAAGAAAGATTGATGTTGCAGGGTTTAACACCGTCTTTAGCAGACCGCGAGTTCAGTCCGCAGCAATAGCTTCATTTCCAATTCATCACGCCAGCACGCCCTTCACGATCTCGCCGTGGATGTCCGTGAGACGATAGTCGCGGCCTTGAAAGCGGTAGGTGAGGCGGGTGTGATTGAGGCCGAGGAGGTGAAGCGCGGTGGCGTTGAGGTCGTGGATGTGCACGGGGTCTTTGACGATGTTGTAGCTGAAGTCATCGGTCTCGCC
>CANHTV010000047.1 GCA_947463285.1 Verrucomicrobiaceae bacterium
ACTGCCTGAAGGTGGCCTATCCGGTGGCCGATTACATCGCGGTCAATATTTCCTCACCCAATACCAAGGGCCTGCGGGACCTTCAGGCTGAGGAGTCGATCCGGCAGCTGCTGGCTGCATTGAAAAAGGAACAGGCCAGCTTGCAGACGGAGCACGGTAAAAAAGTGCCAGTGCTGGTCAAAATCGCTCCCGACCTAGAGGGCGCGCAGATCGAAGCCCTGGCGCGGGTGTTTAACGAACTCGCTGTCGATGGTGTCATTGCTACAAACACCACGATCAGCCGTGCGGCGGTGGTCGGACATCCTTTAGAAAACGAGGCCGGAGGGCTCAGTGGCGCTCCTGTGAAACAGCGCTCCACCGAGGTGATTCGGGCTTTTCGAGAGTTGCTGCGTGAGCAGACGCCGATCATCGGTGTCGGTGGTATCCTCAGTGGTGCGGATGCTGCTGAGAAAATGCAGGCAGGGGCCTCTTTGGTGCAGGTTTATTCCGGTCTGGTCTATCGCGGGCCGGGGCTGGTGCGTGATGTTTTGGAAACGATTGGTAAACTTTAAGACTCCCAAAGCATCACTCAGGCTGTATTCATGGGTAAAGCTTGCCAAAATGGCCTTGCCTCACGTCTAGGCAGAGTGCATGACTGAAGCTCGATTTATCACGTCTCATGCAATTCGTCTTCCCCACCCATCTCCAACTCGGCAATGAGCATTGCGAAGGCTTCCATCAGGAGTTGTTGCGTGGCCTGACACATAAGCTCAACAATCTGCTGGCCGTCATCCAAGGCTTTTCCAGTCTGATTTTGATGACGGATGACCTCGACCCAGGGGTGGCTGAAAACATGCAGCACATCCGCGAAGCCTCCGTCGGTGTATCAGCCCTGAGTGAGCGCATTCGCTCGGCCGGTGGCTGTGCCAAGCTCACGCCACAGCCTCTTAGCCTGAATGATTACCTCGGCGTGGTCGAAGGTGCTTTGCTGGACCCATTCGCGAAGAACAATCTCCAGCTCGAAGCAGAAGTGCAGCCCGGGTTGCCGCCGATCCTGGTCGATCCGACGAAGCTGAAAGACATCCTCATCGAGCTCCTCAAAAATGCCGCCGAAGCTGCTGGTCCGGCCGGTGGTCGTGCGATGCTGAAGATCGCTGGTCCTGGAGTCATCACACCTGCCGAGCAGCGCCGTGTGGACATCCTGATCAGCAACACTGGCTCCCAGATTCCACAAGAAAAGCTGCTCCAGATGTTCAAGCCCTTTCAAGGCTCCAAGACCAGCAATCACTTGGGCTTGGGTTTGACCATCGCCGCCATGCTCTGCCATCAGATGGGCTTGCAGATTGGTCTCGCCTCTGAGAACAACACCACCACGGCCTGGCTCAGCTGCCCTATCGCGTAATCCCACGCGGCAGCATCCATCCTGAAGTCCTTCCGCTGCCATCACTGAGCAGCCTCGGTCAGCCATCGCTGACTCCTTGACCAAAGGATGCGTCCATCTATTCTCCGCGCCCGTTTCAGAAAATCCATTCTACAAACCACCTAATTAACATGAGCACCCCCACCACTCACGACTTCCAGGCCGAAGTGAAACAGGTCCTGGATATTGTCATCCACAGCCTCTACACCGACCGCGAAATCTTCATTCGTGAGCTGGTCTCCAATGCCGCAGACTCCCTGGAGAAAATGCGCCTCACCCAGCTCACCGAGAATAGCGTTTTCGGCGCTGAACTGCCGCTGGAGATCAGCATCACCACGGATGAAGAGACTGGGACTTTGACCATCGCCGACCACGGCATCGGTCTCACCCGTGCCGAGTTGGTGGAAAACCTCGGCACCATTGCCCACTCAGGCTCCAAAGCCTTCGCTGCGGCTTTGAAAAATGCGGGCAAAGGCGGCGATGCCAGCCTCATCGGCCAGTTCGGTGTCGGCTTTTACAGCGCCTTCATGGTGGCTGAGGAAGTCCAGGTTTACACTCACTCCTGGCGTGAAGATGGCGAGCATCTCGTCTGGTCCAGCACCGGTGCCGGCACCTATGTGATCGACGAATCACCAGATCAAAAGCGCGGCGCCCGCATCGTCATCAAGCTCAAGGAAGACGCCAAGGAGTTTGCCCAGCCACATCGGGTGAAGAGCATTCTCGGCAAATACTCGAACTTCGTCAGCTTCCCCATCCAGCTGAACGGCGAGCGTGTGAATACGGTCGAGGCTATCTGGCTGAAAAATAAAGACGAAGTCACCGAGGAGCAGTACAAAGACTTCTACCAATTCACTGCCCACGCTTTTGATGAGCCCAGCTATCGCCTGCACTTCCAGGCGGATGCTCCGCTGGTCATCAACGCCCTGCTTTTCCTCCCAGAGCAAAACATGGAGATGTTTGGCATGGGCCAGATGGAGCCTAACGTCGGTCTCTACTGCAAGAAGGTGCTCATCGACCCGCACCCGAAAAAGCTGCTGCCTGAGTGGATGCGTTTCGTCCGTGGCGTGATCGACAGCGAAGACCTGCCGCTAAACATTTCCCGTGAATCCATGCAGGACAGCGCCCTCGTCCGCAAGCTGGGTGAAGTCGTCACCAAGCGACTGCTCAAGTTCCTCGACAAAGAAGCTCAGGATGACGCGAAGAAGTTCCAGGAGTTTTACGCCAAGTTCAGCCGCTTTTTCAAAGAAGGTGTCGCCACAGATCATGCGAACCGTGAAGCCGTCGCCAAGCTGCTGCGCTTTGAATCCAGCCTGACTGACAAAGGCGAAGTCATCGGCCTCGGTGACTATGTGAAGCGGATGAAGGAAGATCAGAAGGCCATCTATTATCAGGTGGCCCCAAGCCGCAGCACCATTGAGACCGGTCCTTATCTTGAGGCCTTCAAGTCGAAGGGTTACGAGGTGCTCTATCTCTATGAAACCATCGACGAATACGTGGCCACCAGCCTTCGTGAGTTTGATGGTAAGCAGCTCCAGGCGGTGAACTCCAATGAAGTCGATCTCGGTGACATCAGCAATGAGGGCGAGTCCCTGGGTGAAGCTGAGACCACCTCTCTCTGCGGCTGGCTTAAGGAAAGTCTGGCTGAAGGTGTGGAGGACGTGCGCAGTGGCAAGCGTCTGGTAAACAGCCCGGCACTCGCCATCACGCCTGACGGCGAGATGACCCCGCAGATGCGTCAGATGATGAAGGCCATGAAGCCGGATGAAGTCGCTGCGCCGAAAGTCATTCTCGAAATCAATCCACGTCACGAGATCGTGAGGCAGCTTTCCGGATTGAGCCAAAGTGATGGAGATCGAGCCAAGCTGATCGCTGAGCAGATTCTCGATAACGCCTTGCTCAGTGCCGGGCTTTTGGATGATCCTCAGCGCATCGTCTCCCGCACCGAGAAGATCATGGGCATGCTCTTGGCCAAGTAAACATAGGCCTGGTCTATTCATCAGAGCGTTTGGAGCGGAAGTTCCAAACGCTTTGCTATTTACATCGGGCTCTCGTGGAAAATGTAGTTGGTGGAGTAATCGCTGAACTCGAAATAGACGCGCTTTTCGCCAGCATCCTTGAGGCCATTGAGATTGGCATCCAGCACTCCGTAGCCAAAACGATAGGGTCGTGCCTCAGCGCCGCCAGTGGCGGTCGCCGTGGTCAGCTTGTCCACCTCGATGAAACGCTTCACCAGCTTTTCGCCAGCATAGATTTCCATGATGCCATTCACGCCTGTCCAGTTTTGAATCGAGCGGCCGATTTGATTTTGGGATTCCTGGGTGCAGGCGGACAGGACAAGAAAAATGGGAAAAAGGAATAGTCTCATGACTGGATCATTAACCCGATTCAAGGTTTTGGGAAATACAGATGCTTGCCTTGTTTCCCGGCTTTGTGGGCTTCATGGGTGTCCTGTGAAACACCGGGATCACCTTGCTTGCTGAGCCATTGATCAAGGGCGGCGCTGAGCTTGGCTTGGATCGCTGCATGCTCGGGTTTGTTGGCAAGGTTGGACATTTCAGCAGGATCTTCAGAGGTATGATAAAGCTGCTCGGCGGGGCGATGAATGTAGCGCTTCACCAAGGTGTAAGTGTGAGGATTATCCAGCGCGGTGGCCATCCAGCTCGACCAGTAGGGATTATGCGCCGCGCTGCCGCCGAGCAGGCCCATGAGATGCTTCTCGATGAAAATTTCATCCGGTGTGAGGTTGCGGATGTAGCGCCACTCGCCGTCGGTGATGCTACGGATGGGATACGAGGGGCCTTCGGGAATGTTGTTGTGTGCGGCGTAGGCGTAGTCGCGATGCCTGGCTTTTTCTCCGCGCAGCACGGCAGCGAAGCTGGTGCCGTCAAAGGTGTGCTCAGTCTTCACGCCGACGAGGTCGAGTAGCGTCGGGGTGACATCGGCGTATTGCACGAGAGCGCTGGTGCGTTTGCCTGTGGCGACTTTTCCGGGCCAGCGGGCGATGAGCGTAGTATGCAGGCCGGTGTCCCAGCAGGTCCATTTGTTTCCGGGGAACTGCGATCCCTGCTCGCTGGTGAAAATCACGAGTGTGTCCTGTGCTGCACCACTTTCATCCAGCGCCGCGAGGATCTCGCCGACTTGGCCATCCATGTAGGTAATCTCGGCGAGGTATTTGGAGAAATCTTCACGTGTCTTTGGCGTGTTAGCGATGTTTGGCGGCAGTTTGAGGCTCGCGGGCGGATACTTTGACGCATCGCCCATGACCCAAGGCACATGCGGCTCAGTCAAAGCGACGACGAGGCAAAACGGCTGCGCTTTGTCGCGTGTGATGAAGCTCTTCAGGCCCGCGAGGTCGTGCGGATTTGTGGGATCACGAACGGCGCTGGAATCAAAGCCGGGCACTTCTTCAAAAGGAAAGCAATTCTTCGGCGTCACATGCACTTTGCCTGCGATTCCAGTTCGATAACCCGCTGGCGCGAGATGATGTGGCAGGCTCTTCGTTTCAGGGCGACAGGCGCTGTGATTCCAGGCGCAACCATTCCTCATCGGCTGCTGGCCAGTGTAAAGCTCCGCACGGCAGGGCTGACACATCGCGGCGGTGACATAGGCTTTTTCGAAAACGAGTCCCTGCGAGGCAAGACGATCGATGTTCGGTGTCTTGGCGTTTTGACCGCCGTAGATGGCGAGATCACTGAACGTGCAGTCATCGGCGAGGATGAGCAGGATGTTTGGCTGCGAAAAAGCAGAGAGCCAAGGGCAGAGAGCGAAGAGTAGAAAGAGCTGTTTCATGCGGATGAGGGTTACTTGGAAATCTGCTTCTTGCCCTTGGCTTTTGGCTTAGGGTCTTCAGCGGTAAGTTGAGCCGCGTGATCCGCAGGCATGGAGCAATTCCAGGCGATAACAGCCTGCGTCATTTTTTGCACCAGCTGCGGCTGTTGTTCAGCGAGGTTGGTGGCCTCACCAGGATCGTTTGAAAGTCGATAAAGCTCCGGGCGGCTGCCATCAAATTCACAGAGCAATTTCCACTCACCTGCACGCATGGCCAGGTCAGGCAAAGGCCCCGCGCTGTAAGCGTATTTGCGGTCGGGAGGACGCCGCCAAAACAAAGGCGCTGAGCGCGAAGAAGTACTCTGACCTAGAATCACGGAAGCCACGTTTTCACCATCAAAGTCGCTGTCTTCGGGGGTGGCGACTTTGGCGATGGAGAGCAAACTCGGCGCGATGTCAAAAGCAGCCAAAACGGATTGATCATTCTTGCTGCCAGCCTTGGCTGGATCAACCAAACCCGGCCCCCAGACGACGAGAGGCGAGCGCGTGCCGCCTTCATAGAGCGTGGCTTTAGTGCCGCGAAACGGCCCTGCGCTGCCAGCGCCGACATCCGGGCCGTTGTCTGAGCAGATGAGCAGCAGCGTGTTATTTCTGAGTTCAGGCGTGCTTTGGAGATATTCAAAAAGACGACCAAACTGCCGATCCATCTCTTTTAAGACTGACCGATAAAGCCCTCGTTTTCCATCAGCCCATTGTTCAGTCGGCGGCCACCACGGTCCATGCACATCGTCTGGCCAGAGGTTGACATAAAAAGGCTTTCCAGCCGTGACCGCCCGCTTCATGAAGGGGATGGCCGCATTGACGAAGCCGCTGGTGATCTCGCTGCGCTGCATCCACACCACCGGACCGCCCAGGCGTTCGGCATCTTCCCAGATCCGCCCCGGCAGCTGATCACCAGGACTTTGAGTCATCGGCAATAGCTTGGCACCCATGCCTTCAAAGTTGGTTAGCGTTTCATCAAAGCCATACGCGGAGATCGGCGGTGCGTCATCGACATCGCGTTGCCCGCCGAGGTGCCATTTACCAAAGTGGCCAGTGGCATAGCCATGCTGCTGGAGAGTGCGAGCCAGCGTGTGCACTTTGGGGTCAAGCCAGTTCGCCACGCCACGCCGCTCATTGTCCATGCGGTTGTTGAGGTAGGACGTGATCTTCCAGCGCTGCGGGTAAGTGCCCGTCGTCAAGGCACAGCGCGAGGGGGAACAGATTGGCGCATTGACATAAAACTGCTCGAAGCGAATGCCTTCCGCCGCGATGCGGTCGATGTTGGGCGTCTGGACATCTTTGTTGCCGAAGCAGGAGAAGTCGCCCCAGCCCATGTCGTCGATAAAGACCATGATGAAGTTTGGCTGCGCCGCATGAAGTGTCGGGCAAAGGGCGAGGAGGCAGAGAAGCTTTTTGAGCATGTGGCAGAGAACGCGTCTGCTATCTCGGCATTGCAAGGACGATGCAAGTGTGGCTATCCAGAAGGCACCTCCAATATCAGCACTTGAGCTGATCAGAAGGCTGAAAGCTAGGTCAAGGCTGGGCGTTACAACGCTTAGATCTTCATGAAACGTTCTTTGCTTTTACTCGCTACTCTCGCTTTCACCTCTGTCATGGGCACCGATGATCTCGGTGAACTGCTTTTTGAGGACCCATTTGATCGCAATGAATCTCAGGAGATGAAAGACGAGCCGGGCAAAGGCTGGGGGACGAACAGCAAAAGCCGTGCGAAAGGTAACAAGCAGGTCGATCTCAAGGATGGTGCTATGAGCATCTTCATCCATGCGCAGGCGGATCATGCCGTGTCAGTGACGCACCCGGCTGAGTTCACTGATGGCGCGGTGAGTCTGCGCTTCATGCTGGAGGATGCCAAGGACAGTCTGGGACTGAATTTTGCCGACTTGGCCTTCAAGGAGGTTCATGCGGGCCATCTTTTTGTCGCGAAGGTGAGTGCAAACTCCGTTCAGCTCCAGGATTTGAAGACTGGCAATATGCGCCTCGATATTCGCGAGGCGAGGCAAGCAAAGCAAAAGCTGACTGCCGAGCAGGATGCGGCCATCAAAGGCAAGGAGAAGACTGTTCCTTATGCTGTCGAGATTGGGAAATGGCATGACCTCGTCGTCAAGGTCAGAGGCGACATGCTCTCTGCGAGCATCGACGGTCAGTTGATTGGTTCTTTTAGCTCACCCGGCATCGCTCATCCCACCAAGCGTCTGCTGCGTCTCGCCGTTCCTCGTAACGCGGTGGTGGATGATGTGAAAATCTGGCGTGTGAATTGAGCTTGGTTTTAGTTAAACTTCACGCTCATCACCCACGCGGGGCCTTTACCGCAGTCGTAGGTTTTCAGCGGGCTGAGTGCGCCGGTTTCACTGTCGCGGCGGAAGACGATGAGCTTGTGCGAGCCCTCACCCGCAGACACGACGAACTGATCCCCAGGCACCAAGCAGAATGAGCGTGGCGTTTTTTCTGTCGGTGTCTGACCCTGCGGCGTTAAATCGCCTGTTTTTGTATTCACTGAGAAAACGGCGAGGCTGTCATGACCACGATTCGAGGCATACACGAAGCGACCATCAGCGCTGATGTGGATGTCAGCACATGAGCCTTTGTCTCGCCAGTCTTGAGGCACCGTAGGCACGCTTTGACGGGCTTTGAGGGTGCCTGCCGTAGCCTCGTAATCACAGCGTGTGACGCTTTTTCCTTGCTCGTTGACGAAGAAGACCCACTTGCCATTCGGGTGAAATTGCATGTGCCTAGGACCTTCGTCATCGCCTCCACGGAGGTGCGGTGGTGTGTTAGGCGTCAGCGTGCCGGCTTGTGCATCAAAGCGGAGTTGCTCCACCTTGTTGAGTTCCCCGACATGGGGCACAAAGGCGAATCGGTTTGAGGGATCGATTTGGATACAGTGGGCTTTTTTACCTGTGGCGAGGGTCGCAAGGGGTGGGCCGCTCACACGTCCATTCTTGATTTCTGACAAACCAATGACGCCCTCGCTGTAGGATGCCGACAGAAGCCAGCGGCCCGTTTTATCTGTGTTCACATAAGCCGCGTTGAGCCCGGCGTCTGTGTAGGTCGGGCTGGATAAAGCCCCCGTATGGGTATCGATATCAAGTGTGGCAAACTGCTTTGTGGTGCGCACAGATGCATAAAGATGCTTTTGATCCGGGCTGATCGAAAGACTTCCCGGTGCGCCTGGCAGCGCAGCCTCTCCCTGCCTGGAAAGTTCACCCGATGATTCATCCAATGCCCAGACTGCAATGCGTTTCTCACCGCTTTCTGAGACATAAACAAAGGTCGGCCCGGCTAAAGCGGATGTGATGAAGCTGAGAAGCGTGAGGAGGGTTTTCATCGTGTTGGTTAACCCCAAACGCTGCATGGAGCTGATTGCCTTCAGTTGTTTCCAGACACAGCCCAGCCTTTTGGCCGGGATTCAGTGCTTTGGTAAGTTTAGGCGCTATTCCGCCTCAATGCCGGCGCGGTAACCGGCGTGCTTCTTGTTTGATGAAAAGCGGCTCCAGGTGCTCGCGAATCCAGGCAAAGGCGGCTTCCAGGCCGTCTTTTTGATAGATGACGCCGATGTCGGCCTCGACCTTGGTCGGATTGCCAAAGCAGTTGAGGAATTGATTGCAGGTGAAGCGCGTCTTCATCTCGGCATCCATTGCACCGTTATGCTCCAAGACCCAGGAGCGCACATACAGCTCCAGCACGGAATCCCCGATCCAGGCTTTTTCACGGAGGGTTTCGAGGGGATGGGGCGCTTCAGGCATGGCCTTCAGAGATTCGCAAAACCTCGCTTCGTCAATGCCGATGACAAGGAGTGACGTCATCCACGCCCTCACTTCTTGGGAAAAATGGAGAGTCAGCTGCCTGT
The DNA here is from genome assembly GCA_947463285.1 of Verrucomicrobiaceae bacterium. Classification (GTDB taxonomy): domain Bacteria; phylum Verrucomicrobiota; class Verrucomicrobiia; order Verrucomicrobiales; family Verrucomicrobiaceae; genus Prosthecobacter. Next base: position 9,078 of record CANHTV010000047.1, read on the forward strand.
GGCAGCGTTTTAGGCCTGCCATGAAACGCCGTTCCTCGCTGAAAACCATCCTCGCCACGGGCATTGCGCCCTTTTTTGTGCCTGCGCATGTGCTGCGCTCGCAGACGGCTCCCTCAAATAAAATCACGCTGGGCGTCATCGGCGTGGGGGCTCAGGGCACGGGAGACATGCGGGCGTTTTTGAATCACGACGACGTGCGCGTCACGGCGCTGTGTGATGTGAATCGTAAAAACATCGAGCGCGCCCAGGGGCTGCTGAAGGACCACTACGGCAGCGCGGATGCCCAGGTTTATCAGGACTTCCGCGAGCTGAATCGTGACTCTAGGATCGACGCCGTGCTCATGGCGCTGCCCGTCCACTGGCATAGCATTCCTTCAGCAGACGCCGTGCTCCAGGGGAAACACATTTACCATGAGAAGCCGATGGCGCTCTCCCTTCAGGAATCAAAGCTCGTGCGAGCCGCCGTGCGGCAAAAAGGCGTCGTGTTTCAGTTCGGCACTCAGCAGCGCTCCGATATGAAATTCCGCTGGGCGGCCGAGCTGGCTCAGAATGGCCGCCTCGGCAAGCTGAAGGAGATCCAGGTCGCTGTGCCCGGTGGTAAATCCATGCCCGCCTGGACGGAGCAACCCGTGCCAGATCATGTCGATTGGGAGCGCTGGGTCGGTCCTGCACCGATGTCGTCCTTCAACGTCGAAAAGCTGAAGCGCGACAACCATGAAAACATCACCGACTTCTCACTCGGCATGATCTCCTGCTGGGGCATTCATCATCTCGACATCGCCCAGTGGGGCAATGGCACCGATGCCACAGGTCCTACACGCGTCCGTGGTCGCGCCCAGTATCCCGATGCCGGCGGCGGTTGTGATGCCATGCTGAGCTGGAATATCCGTTTTGAATACGCCAGCGCAGCGCCCATCACCTTTGTCAATCAAGGCTCCGAGATTGGTCACGGCGCGCGTTTCATCGGTGAAAAAGGCTGGATCCATGTCGTGCGTGGTAACATCACCGCGAGCGATGAGAGCCTGCTACGTGATCCGCAAAACAAGGTCGGCACCATGCCCATCCAGCTCCCGATCAGCCTGGAGCATACGCGCAATTTCATCGACTCCATCCAGGGTAAAACCCAGGCCATCTGCGGCATCGAGACCGCCGTGCGCAGTGACACTCTGCCGCAAATCGCCGCCGTGAGTCTCAAGCTCGGGCGGCCCCTCAGTTGGGACCCTGTGGGCGAAAATTTTGGCACCGATGCCGAGGCCAATGCACTCATGAATCACCGCCCGCTGCGTGGTGATTGGCAGCTGCCGGAGGTGTAGCCCACGCCTGCCGGAGCGCCGATTTGAGTCATGCAGGAATCAAATCGAAAAAAGTTTGAGGGGGGAATGGGGGCGTCGGTGTAGCACCGAATGGAGACGGTTCACCCAAACCAGTCTTCATCACAAACCAACCAAACTATAACCGACCCCAACCATGACAAAGTCAATGCTGCTCCTGAGTGCCCTGCTCCTGCTCGTCAACGTGAGCTGCTCTTCGCAGGGTGTGGCGGATTCCGGCGGACGCCGCTACCACCACTCGCCGATGCCGATCCAGAGCAAGATGGGCCTCACCTATAGCGACGCGCGTTAGACTTGAGCCCCTGGGCGGCGGGCAGGTGAGGGGACCAACCACCCCTCACCTTCACCCGCCGCCCATCTTTTTTCCACTACCCTTCAGCCCTGCCTGTCATGACCACGCCCGATCCCCTCGACGATCTTCTTTCCGAGTGGCAGGTCAGCCCCACGCCGCCAAAATCGCTGAACCGTGATATCTGGACCCGCATCGCCCTCTTGGCGGCTGAGCCCAGTTGGTGGGAGACGCTCGCGGCGCTGATCTTGAGGCCGCGAAATCTCGCCTTCAGCAGTCTGGCTGCCTTTGGTCTCGGCATCGGTTTTGCCTTTCTGCGTGAGGCTCCAGACTCGGCCGTGGATCCGCACACAGCCTATGTCCAGTCCATCAGCCCCTTTGCCTCCCAGCATCTGGCCTCTCACTGATCTCCATCATGGACCAGCGTCTCCGGCTATTCCTCTTCTGCCTACTTACGATCGCCATCGGCACCGTCGGCTACCATCTCACACGCGAACTGCGCGAGCCTGTGGCTAGCCGTGAGAGCATCGGCCTCGAATGGCTGCGGCATGAGTATCAGATCCCTGATGATCGCTTTACCCAGATCGCTGCTATGCACCGTGCCTACTTCGCCCGCTGTGATGCCATGTGTGAGGAAATGATGCGCGCCCATCGCTTCAGTCTCAATCCGGCGCGCCGAGCCAGTGCCGATGCGCAGGCCGCCCGCCAGCGGGAGAAAGCCATCTGTGAGACCTGTGTCGATACCATGGTCGGTCACCTGCGAGCCGTCGCCGCCCTGCTTCCACCAGATCAGCAGCAGCGCTTTCTTAATGACATCATGCCAGACGTCCTCAGCGCACCGGAGCTTCAAGAGCTCAGCTCTACTCGTCCAGCCGCTGCCACCTCAGCCACTCCTTGATCGGCGCCTGCCTCCCTCCTCCGCATGATTGATGATTCCTCTGAGGAAATCCAAGACGCCCAGCTCATGACCGCTCTCGCCAGCGGTAACGACCCCGCTCTGAACCTGCTCATCCGCCGTTGGAGCCCACGCATCCTAGCCTACCTCAGCCGCCATACGGAAAACCACGCCACTGCGGTGGATCTCACCCAGGAGACCTTCGTCCGCCTTTATCAAAACCGGCATCGTTACGATCCCGACCGCACCTTTTCCACCTGGCTCTACACTCTGGCTGGCAACCTCCTGCGAAACCACGCCCGCTGGCAAAAGCGCCACCCCGTCACCCATCTGGAGCCCGAGGCCCTCAGCGAGCAATCCCCGCCAGCGGACACCCCAGATCCGCATGATCAGCTCGCCACCAGTGAACGAGCCGCTGCCGTGCGTCAGGCTATCAAGGCCCTGCCCACAGAGCTGCGTGAGCCCCTCCTCCTCAGCACCTACGAGCACCTCCCGCATCACCAGATCGCCACCATCCTCGGCCTCAGTGAAAAAGCCGTCGAGATGCGCCTCTACCGTGCCCGCCTGTCATTGCGGGAGAGCCTGAAAAAATGGCTTCCCCAGGGCGTAGAGGGAGGCTGAGTGAGTGCCCTTTGCCTGCCAGGCCAAACAAGAGGGGCGACACAACGACGTAGCACGGCATTCATTCCGTAGCAGCCCGCGAAACGGAAAGAGGCTGCCTTTCGCGACTGTTTCGCAGTTTAAAAACGAAGCTTATTTGCTGGTCGGCCACGGGCTTTGATGAGGATGATAAACGGTCACTTAATTTGACTCGCCTGAATCCGAAGACCCTCTACTCGCTTATTTTCTGGGGTTTGATCCTGCCTATCTTGGCGATTCTGATAGCGGGTCTCAACCTCATGCCTGCTGTTGGTTTTGCCATGGTCGCGTTTGGCTCATGGGCTCTGGGGAAGTATTCAAAACCGTTTCGGATGTCTTCCTTGGCCGCCGCACTGCTCGGCATATTGAAATTACCGACTCCGTATCTGAGTGAGTTTGTTGCTTCGTTCACCGTGCTTTTTCTGCAATGTTTCTTGGGCTGGTCATTGCTCTCGTGTGTGGCGAGGGATTGTCAGGCCCACGGGCAGATTGATCTCGCAGCCACAGCCAGATGGCAGCGCATTGCTTACGTCCTGCTCATGGTGTCGGCACCTCTGATGGCCCACCTACTGCCTAGTGATGGTTCATTTCCACCCTTCGTCTCGTTTGTTCCCACTGTTTTGTTACTCCTGGCCTACGTCCCACTCGTCTGGACGTTTCAGAGCGCGAAGTTTAGGCTGTTTTAGTCAGGTGGATTTAATGAGTGATTGATGTTCGTCGCTTGGCTCAGATGTTCATCAACATCAAGGCCCAGGAGTTTGACTCTCTGGGCCTTGTAGATAAAAAAATTAGGAAACGTGCTCAGTTCCACCAGTGGAACCACTGGTTCATCCATCCCAGGGCGGCGGCTAGGATGGCGAACACGGTGACGAGTTCGATCAGCAGGCCGAGCATGCGATTGCGCTTCACGCGCTGCTGCTGGAGCGGCATGCGACTGGTGCGGCGCTTGGTTATAGCAAAGGCTGGCTCGGGTGCGGGCAGCGTATCCATCGTGGCGAGGCGATGTCGGCGCAGGGCCGCTGGTGCCGCAGCGATGGAGCACTCGAGGCGATGAATTTCTTCCTTCAGCTCGCGGGAGGATTTTTGCAGCTGACGAATCTGGGCTGGCTTGGGAGCGCCAAGCTCTTTGCAGAGGTCCGAGGCAAAACGCGGACGGCTGGTGCGGACTCTTTTATTCATGAAGGTAAAAGGCGGCGGTTTATCAGAACATCAGACGGATCAATATCACGGCCAAGATGATGGTGGCGATGAGGGCGGCATTGAAGGCAAAACCCCGGCGCATCCAGGTGAGCAGGTCATCCTTCTGGCTGGCGAAAAGAGATTCCTCAGCGTGTTCGATCTCTTCTTCCTGCACGCCAGCAGCGGCGGCGATGGGGTTGTGATGATGTACCGCAGGGGCTGCTTCGGCCGGGCGATGTGCCAGCAGGCGTCGGACACCTTTTTCGTAGCTGGTTTCCGCTTCATCCAGAGAATTCAGCGCGCGATCCAACTCGTGGTCGAGCTGGCTGCGCTGCCAGCGCTCTGGAAGATAGGTTTTCAGATCATCGAGACGCTCATGAAATTCCTGCTGTGTGATGGCGAGATCTTCGACACGACGACGGGCGTCTTCGAGGTCATCAGCAATGGAGCGCAGGGCGCGGTCCAGCTTATCGGTGATCTCTTTTTTGCCGCTGACAAAGCGTTCCTGCTTCTGGCGGAGATTTTCCAGGATCTGCTTCTGACGCTCGACTTCCTCCTGCTGGGCGCGCAGGGCAGCGAGGCGCTGCTGAGCTTCTTTGACCTGTTGGTCCATGTCTTCCATGGGTTCTTCCTCCTCGTGACCGACGCTGAATTCCGGTGCGTCATCGAAACGCAGGATGTTGTCATCGGATTGAGAAGGGGCGGCGGCGACGGTTGCGGGAGATCTACGGGCCATG